>NZ_JBRAIN010000121.1:0-4185 GCF_052743955.1 Thermodesulfitimonas sp. | reverse complement strand
GTACTTGCGCTTTATTGACAGGCTTACCGACCGCTGCTAAAATTAACGGTGAATTTTGGTCGAGGGAGCGTGCACGATGACGAAGCGCCTGTTTACGTCGGAATCGGTTACTGAAGGGCACCCGGACAAGATGGCCGACCAGATATCGGATGCGATTCTCGATGCGATCTTGGCCCAGGACCCTGAGGCCCGGGTGGCGTGTGAAACCTTGGTCACTAATGGCCTCGCTTTTGTAGCGGGGGAAATTACGACCAGGTGTTACGTGGATATCCCTACGATAGTGCGCGAGACGATTCGGGGTATTGGTTACACGCGGGCGAAGTTCGGTTTCGACAGTGAGACCTGCGCCGTAATCACCAGTATTCAGGAACAGTCGCCGGATATCGCCCTTGGCGTGGACAAGGCGCTGGAGATCAAGAGTGGGCAGGACCGGGATCCTTATAGCTCAATCGGCGCGGGCGACCAGGGGTTGATGTTCGGTTACGCTACCAACGAGACAGAAGAGTTGATGCCTCTCCCTATCGTCCTGGCCCACAGGCTGGCCCGTCAGCTGGCTGCAGTACGCAAAAACGGCGAGCTGCCCTACCTACGGCCCGATGGGAAAACCCAGGTGACGGTTGAGTACGACGGTGACAAGCCGGTGCGGGTCCACACCGTGCTCGTTTCCGCCCAACACCACCCAGACATCGACCTGCTGACGATCCGGGAGGACATCCTTACCAGGGTTATCCGTCCGGTGATCCCGTCCCCTTTGCTCGACAGCGAGACGCGCTTTTTGGTGAATCCCACCGGAAGGTTTGTCGTCGGCGGCCCGCAGGGTGATACAGGGCTTACAGGACGGAAGATCATGGTCGATACCTATGGCGGCATGGCTCGCCACGGGGGTGGCTGCTTTTCGGGAAAAGACCCCACAAAAGTGGATCGCTCGGCGAGCTACGCCCTGCGTTACGTGGCAAAAAACATTGTGGCAGCGGGTCTGGCCGACCGCTGCGAGATCCAGGTCGCGTACGCCATCGGCGTCGCGCGCCCGCTTTCCATTAGCGTGGAAACCTTCGGCACCGCCAAGGTACCGGAGGAAAGACTAGTAGAGTTGGTCCACAAGCACTTCGACCTACGCCCGGCTGCAATCATCGACCACTTCGACCTGCGCCGGCCGATATACAAGCAGACCGCAGCCTATGGTCATTTCGGCCGGACCGATATCGACTTGCCGTGGGAGCGGACCGATAAGGCGGAAATCCTGCGGGCAGAAGCGTGATCTATGTGGGCGGTGGCAACCAGATGCCCCGCCGTGGCCGTAGGCCCTTGTGTTTCTCGGGCCCACCTTCCTTTCCCCGGTCTTTAAATGCGAGCCTTAGCCTTTTCCCTTATGCCGGTTGAACGCCGGCATTCTGCTTTTTCGGCAGGGAAAGGAAAGATTTTTGTCGAACTAAATAACGGTGGGGAATGTGCGGCGATGGACGGTTTTACATCTATCTTATACCTGGCTGGTAATTCTGCTCGCTTTTTCGCTACTTTACGGAACAGCCGGGGCACTTGATCTCGATACCCTCTGGGAGATAATGGTCACCGGCCTTTTCTGGTTGACCGCCGAGGGCTTAACCGTTTCCTTGCCGCAGGGGCAGCTATCTGCGGGGTGGGCGGTAGCGCTCACCCTTTTTTTAACGCACGGTTTTGCCGCTTTGATCTGGACGGGCTGGGCAGTGATCCTTTTAGGGCAGCGGCTTTTTGGTCGAGGGGAACCCTGGCGCGCCAGCCTTTTTAATAGCGCTCAGTGCGTAGTCGCTTTCTGGGTTGCTTATCTGGTTTACCTTAAGGTCGGGGGCACGGTTCACCACCGAGAGGCCTTTACCAATACCTTCTCGGTTCTTGCTTTCACGGCCACCTATTTTATGGTCAATCACCTGGTGATCTACCTTTACCTTCTGCCACGGCGGCGCTACCACCCGTTAATGCTCTGGCGGGAGACGCTCAAATGGGACGCGGTGACCTATCTTTTTACTGTCCCGTTAGCCTACATCATGGTTATTCTCTGGAAGGCAATGGCTTTCTGGGCGGCAGTGCTCCTCTTTATTCCGGTTCTAATTCTGCAGTTCGTCCTCCGCCTTTACGTGGTGCTTTGGCTTACCAACCGGGAGCTATACGCCCTCTACCATGTGGCGCGGCGCCTCGGGGAAACCCTTTCCTTGGAAAAAACGCTTGACTTCGTTCTCGAAACCGTCCGACAGGTGGTGTCTTACCGTACCGGGGTGATTTATATCTGGTCAGCCCCGCGGCGTGCTTTCGTCCCCGCAGCGGTGAGCGGCCCTTTTTCGCGGCGGATAAAGGAGAGCGTAGTTGGGCCGGAGAGTATGCTAGGCTGGGTTGCGGAAAACCGGGAGCCCGAAATCATTTTCGACACCCGAGAAGACATCCGTCTCAAAAATGAGGGCAGTTTTCTTGCAGCGGAGCGCTCCTTGGTGCTGATCCCTTTGGTGGCTGAAAACGAGGTGTTGGGAATATTTGTCTTGGGAGAACGACGCCCCTACGCCTTTGACGAGCGTGCCCTATCGCTACTTACAATCATCGGCGGTCAGGCTGCGGTGGCCATTAGAAACGCGCAGCTTTTCAACCAGATCGAGCACCTGGCACAAAGCGATCCGGTCACAGGGGTACTCAACCGGCGCTACTTTTTGCTTCGGTTGCAGGCGGCATGCGAGACAGCCCTGGAACGGGACGAGCCGCTGGCAATTATTCTGGCCGATATCGATAACTTCGGCCGTTTTAACGAGATTTACGGTCCCATTACCGGTGATGCTGCTCTCCGCGAGGTGGGCCGGGTGATCAAAAACGTCGTAAGGGCCCACGATTTAGTTGCCCGGTACGGCGGCGACGAATTCGCTGTTCTCCTGCGGGGGGCGGCAGAAGGGGTAGCAAGAACAATGGCGGAGCGCCTCCGGCAGGCGGTTGAAGGCCACCTTTTCGGGGTGGAAGGCGTTTTTGAACCGCTACGCTTAAAAATTAGCCTTGGGCTCGCCGTTTTTCCTTCCGATGGGGCGGATCTTACGGCCATCCTGCAGAAAGCGGCGCGGGCGCTTAAAAAGGCAAGCGCCCAGGGGGGCAACATGGTTGTAGCTGCGGGCGGGATAAGGGACATAAGGTATTTTCAGCCGCGATGAAGGCGTGGGAGTTTCGCAAGGCGCTTCTTAATCTGCTTTTCCCCCTGCGAAGTTGCCCGCTTTGCGGTTCGCGGGGGACGGCAGGGTTGTGCAGTTGCTGCCAAAATTTTGTAGCAGCGGCTGCGGCAGAGCCTTTTTGCCCTGTCTGCGGTCGCTTTTTCCGGGGCTCCGGCACGGGGGTATGCCGGGAGTGTGCTTCCCGGGAGTGGCCTTTCGTCTTTTGTCGCGCGGTGTTTCCTTACGAGGGGGCGCTACGGGAAGCCGTGCACCGCCTAAAGTTCGGCGGCCGCCGGGCTGCCGTTGATTACTTAGGAGGCCTCATGGCGGCAGTCTGGGAGCGGGAACCGCGGTACCAACAAGGAGAGCTCTTGGTGCCGGTGCCGCTTGGTCCGGAGCGGCTGAGGGAACGCGGCTTTAACCAGGCAGCACTGCTCGCAGCGGCGCTTAGTGAAAAATGCAGGATCAGGTGCTTGCCGGTGCTGGCCAAGGATGCCGGAGTGCCACCACAGGCGCAACTCGGTAGGAGCGCCCGGCAGATAAACGTGACTGGGGTCTTTAAAGTTGTCGACCGGAAAATGATTAGCGGAAAAACGGTCGTAGTGGTAGACGATGTTTTCACCACGGGCAGCACTATGGCGGCGGTTGCTAGCGCGCTGCTCGAAGGGGGCGCGCACCAGGTTTTTGGCCTGGTTCTCGGTGCGGGACGCACTTTTCCACTATGCCAGTTGCCCCATTCGTTCATCGATGGCAGGGGTTTTCGACAAATATAACAATTTTTTTCGGCGTTTCCACAGGTGAAAGCCCCGGCAGAACAGTTATACACAGATTTATACACATTATCCACAAGTTTTTATTGCGGGGGGAGAGTATTGTTTTCTTCGGCACCCCGGAAATGTCTCCCCAAAGATATTCACACGGGCGTCCTTAAACAGTGCGGGATTATGGTGACCGAAGCCCCGGCATGGTTTCTGGGTATGAGTAAAATGTTTTCGGGGGAATAGAGGGTCAGGTACAAGGAGAGAGGGCT
>NZ_JBRAIN010000120.1:0-4267 GCF_052743955.1 Thermodesulfitimonas sp. | reverse complement strand
GGGTATAGGTTGCCCCGAAGGGAAGCGGTTTTATAGGGGGTCGGGCGAAATTTTGCGTTTGCCGAAGGGATTTCGGTTACCGGAGCAGAATAGACTGGAAGGGGAATCTGGGGTGTGTTGGCCGGGGCGCAGGACGGACGGCATCTGCAGCGCCGGCGGCGGTGGCTCTGTACACGCCCAAAGGGGCACCCATATCTAACGCAGGAGTAAAACTATGGACAAGGGGAGGTCTTCCGGGGTGCGGGTAGCAGTGTTGCTCGGCGGCCGGTCGGCGGAGAGAGAGATATCGCTCAAGTCAGGCGAGGCCGTTTACCAGGCGCTACGCGAAAAAGGGCGGGAGGCGGTGAAGATCGACGTGGGGCCTGACGTGGCGGAAAGACTCCGCGAGGTTCGCCCCGACGTTGCCTTCATCGCCCTACACGGGAAGGGCGGCGAGGACGGGAGCATTCAGGGGTTGTTAGAGGTGCTCGGCATCCCTTACACGGGGCCGGGTATCCTGGCGAGCGCCTTAGCGATGGATAAGATCGCTACGAAGCGGATGCTAACCGCAGCCGGGCTGTCGACACCACCTTTTATCACCCTTGAACAAAACGGGGTAACGTTCGAATCTCTCGCGGCTGAGGTTCTTCAAGCAATGCCCCTGCCGGTGGTGGTAAAGGCACCGACGCAGGGCTCCTCCATCGGGATGAGTATTGTTAGACGTGCAGAAGGGCTGGTGCCGGCACTGTCCGAAGCCTTCCGCTACGACCCGGTAGTCCTGGTGGAGCAGTTTGTCCCGGGGGTGGAGGTGACGGCGGCGGTTTTAGGGAATAAACGCCCGGTCGTTTTGCCACTTATCGAGATTGTTGCGGCCAAAGGGGTCTACGATTACGAAGCCAAGTATACCCCCGGGATGAGCGACCATATTATTCCGCCGCGCGTCGACGCCCGGCTCCAGGAAGAAATTAACGCGGCGGCGCTGGCCACTTACAAATTACTTGGCTGCCGGGGCTTCTCCCGGATCGATTTTATCGCCGGGGCGGACGGTAAGCCGTATATTTTAGAGGTGAACACGATTCCCGGGCTCACTGCGGTGAGCCTCTTTCCGGACGCGGCGCGGGCCGCGGGCATCTCCTTCGCCGACCTGGTAGAAAAGCTCATCGCGCTGGCGCTCGGAGAGGAGTAAGGGCGGCTATGGAACTGACGCGGGAAAGATTCGCCCGAATGATCGACCATACGCTCCTCAAACCCGACGCGCGGCGCGGTGACATCTGCCGTCTCTGCGCTGAAGCGGTTACGTGGGGCTTCGGGGCGGTCTGCGTGAACCCCGCCTACGTGCCGTTAGCGGTACGGGAGTTGGCGGGCTCTGGGGTTAAGGTCTGCACCGTGATCGGTTTTCCTCTCGGGGCGACAAGTATAACGGCGAAGGTTGCCGAGGCGGAGCAGGCGGCGCGTGACGGAGCGGTAGAGTTTGATCTGGTGCCTCATTTAGGGGCCCTCAAGGAGGGAGACGCCACCTATCTTGAGGATGAACTGCGGCGGGTGATAGGTGCTGCTCGTTCCGTTGCGGTAGGGGCCGTGATCAAGGTGATTCTTGAGACGGCGCTTCTGACAGAAGAAGAAAAGCGTTTCGGCTGCCGGCTTGTACTCGCTTGTGGCGCCGATTTCGTGAAGACCGCCACCGGCTTTGGGCCGGGCGGCGCGACCGAAGCGGATGTCCGCTTGCTGCGTGCCGCTGTTGGGGACAGACTCGGCGTGAAGGCGGCGGGAGGTATCCGCGATTTGGCAACGGCCCTCCGGATGATTGCCGCGGGAGCCAACCGGATCGGTACGAGTTCCGGCGTCCGGCTGGTGCAAGAATGGGGCGAAAAAGGGTCGGTCCCAAAGTTTAGCAGTAAGTGACCGAAAGGGGTAAGAAAAAATGAACTGGAAGATTCTCCTCCTGATTGCGGGTCTGGTGGGCCTTGTGGCGCTCTGGTACCTCTTCTCCCCCTGAGGGCCGCGCGGCCGGTGCTAGGGTTTAGCGCCAAAAATATTACTAAAGTTTTGGGGTCCCCGGCTTGTTTTTGGGCGCCATCTGTTGTATCCTGGAAGTAAACTAAGCCGCTTACGGAGAGCGGCAAAACTTCCACGGAGGAGGTAGAGCTTATGCCCCACTGTCAAAAACAAGGAGGCCACGTTCACGAGCACACCCATCCCGAGGTGCGCCACGCGCACCCCCACCGGCACGGGGACTTAGTGCACGAGCATGAGCACGTTCACCCGGCGGTCACCCATACGCACGAGCATGTACATCCTGCGGGTGGCGATCATGGCCACCTTCACCTCGATCACGACCACCACGCTACAGAACACGACCACCCGCACTAACCGGCTGGGAAGACGGACAGAAACGCCGGGTTGAAACCTGACGCCACCGCGAGCGAGAATGAGAAGCCCCTGGGCGCCAAGTCTGCTGGCGCCCAGGGGCTTTTGGGGTACGCGCGAGTATTGCGGTTTAATAGACACCCAGTAGGTTAAGCGCCAGGAGTAGAAGACCGGCTACCGCGATTCTTTTCACCACTATGGGGCTTACGCGCTTGGCGATCTGCGGCCCGATGTAGCCGCCTAAGAGGGCGGCGGGGAACATGATGAGAAAGAGAATCAGGTCAAAGTTACCGAACATGTAGTGGCGGCTGGTTCCCATCAGAGTGTTGAAGAAGATCGCTAATAGCGAGCTGCCCACCACCACGTACATCGGGAGGCGGAGCCCCACAGTTAGCAGCGGCACCATGAAGGGCCCGCCGCCGAAGCCGAACATTGAGGAGACAACGGCGATCAGGAAGCTACCGATGCAGCCGGCGACCACGTTTACGCTGAATTCCTGTCCCCAGAACTCGATCCGCATCCCTTACCCCTCCTTACTTGGCCTGCTTGGCCTTGGCGGCCTCCTCGGCGCGCTTTTTGAACTCTTTGAGGATCGCCTGTTCCTTCTTGTTCTTTTCGAGGTAGGCGGGAGTCGTTTGCCAGAGCATCAGCGCTGCTAGGACCAGGAGGATCCAGCCGAAGATGAATTTGAACTGCTCGAGAGTGATCAACTCGGTAAGCTTGGGTCCGATAAAGCCGCCGGCGACCATCGCTAGGCCAAGGGTGATCCCGAGCTTCCAGTTGATGAAGTTAATCTTCGAATAATTGTAGATACCGGAACCTTGCGAGAAGAGGACGGTGGGCATCACCGTACCGGCCACTACCGTGTGGGGGAGCGGCCAGAGCGAAACCAGGAGCGGGTTGAGGATGAACCCGCCGCCTGCGCCCATCAGGACGCCGAAGGTGGCGATGGCCAACGTCAGGAGGAAGGGTCCGAAGAGATTGACGCTGGTGCCGGCATTATTTAGGTAAACCATCGGGAAGCTGATGTGGTTTTCGATGGTTACCGGTTCGCTCTTGAGCTTTTTGCCGGCTACTGCCACTATCTTATACGTGCCGGGCGGGGAGCCCTTCTCGATCGTTATCTTCGCGCTGTAGGTGCCGTCGGGGTTGGTCTCAACCGCGGCTGCCAGCAGCTTGCCAGGGCTCCGGAAGCGGGCCTTGGCGAGTTGCATCGAGCGTTTTTTGTTCTCCTTTTCGTTCAGCGGTGGCAAAAGCTTACCGCGCGACCCGATGATGCTCGCCATGATGCTTGCCTGGTAGCAGTCGATGCTGATCTTGGCGGGAGCGCTGTAAGCTACGTCTGCCCCGAGTTGCTTCAGCGCTTCGGAGTATTTCCACTTTTTCCCCTGCTGCTTGATCCGGTCGAGTTCGGCCTTTTTTTCTACGGGAACAAAAATCTTGTAGTAGGCCGGCATTTCCTTCGTCATGTAGAGGATATAGGGAATTTTGCCGGTTTTAGGGTCCTTCTTATTGTCAAAATAAGAGGCCCGCGCTCTGTTTTCATTGTAAAGTTCAAGGTAGACAGGCTTTCCTGCCGGGGCCGTGCCGGTAACGGTAATGGTGCCGCCGTTCTGGAGTGTGGTCTTATCAACCTGTATCGTTACGGAATCTGCCGCAAGGCTAATCCCCGGGAAAAGAAAACAGACCGACACTACCGAGATTACGACTACTAAAAGCCACAGACGCTTCATTCCTTCTTTTCCCTCCCTACTTGAACAGTGGATGTGAGACGGCAGGGTTTTGCGGCGTTATCTTTGCTTTTTCACCTCCCTTGCGCTTGTGGGTACGTGCACCCATTCTTAGAGTATCATCCCGCAAGCGGTGCATGTTGTCGCCCGGGAGACGAATTATTGTCAAACGGTAGACAGCACGATGTCGG
>NZ_JBRAIN010000119.1:0-4487 GCF_052743955.1 Thermodesulfitimonas sp. | reverse complement strand
AACTTTACACTAACGGATTTTCATTTCGTGCACTTTCGCGCAATCGTTCATAAAGATAGAGGGGGTAACATAAAGTTTGAAGTAACGTAAACTGATGGCATCACGGCTAAGGCGCCGAAGCCGATATCTGGGCGACGACATTTCCCTGGATACGAAACCTTGACGTGAGGATAGGTTTGTTAGCGCCCGAGGTGGCCCGCTATATCCGCCCGCAAGAATACGTTTCGGCCCGCTACCAGGAAGCCCTGACGGAGGTGCCCCGGCTTCTGGGTGAGGACCCCTACGCCGCTCGCCTCCGCGAGATCTCTTACCTGAGTATTACCTGGTTTATGCCCGTTTTATTAGACCGGAAAGACAGAACGAGCATGGCTTTTTTGGCCTCGAAGTGCGGGTACCGTACTGCGACCACCGGCTGGTAGAGTACGTATGGAATATTCCGTGGGAGATGAAATTCTACAACCAAACCGAAAAGGCTGTTTTGCGCCACGCGCTGCACGGGGTCCTGCCTGATGAGGTGTTGTGGCGGCGCAAAAGCCCTTACCCCAAAACGCATAACCCGGCTTACACAACCATAGTGCGGGAGCGGCTACTCCGGATTTTAGATGATCCCCACTCTCCCTCGCGGCCCCTTCTCAATTTGTCTGCCGTACGGGCCTTCGCGGGCTCCTGGTGAAAGGTAACCAGGACCTGCCGCCCGAGGGAAAGGTCGAACTGGATGCGCCGGTAGCCTTTCTCCCCACTGGTAGGGACGGCGGCGTAAAGAATCAGGAAGAGGTAGTCAGGGGAGGTATCAAGCTTCGCTCTTTGCTGCCCGTAGAGGCAGTTTTCCACCGCCAACGGGTGGAAGTTAAAGAGATCAGTTAAGAGCGCGACTTCGTCTGGTATAGGAGCCTCCATGTCGAGCCAAAAGAACCCCTGAGTCCGAAGTAAGTTTGCCAGGCGCTCTTTAAGTTCTGGTAACGGTGGATTAATCGCTACTCCAGTGCGGGTAACGAGTTGAAGCATTTCGGTTTTTCCCCACTACTCATCTTCCCGTAGCCACGGTGTGACGGGTTTTTTTACGCGGCGCAGGCCCCCGGGACGCGGGGAATCGCCGTTGAAGCGCGGAATAACGTGCAGGTGTACGTGGCCGATCGCTTGCCCTGCGCAAGCACCTACGTTTACCCCGACATTGTAGCCGTCGGGATGATACCGTTCGTCCAGGATTTTCTTTACCTCTGTTACGAGCCGGTGAAGCGCCATCACTTCTTCTTCTGTAGCTTCGAAATAAGAAGCGTAGTGGCGCCGGGGGATCACGAGCGTGTGCCCGGGGTTGACCGGGTACTTGTCGAATACGGCTACCGCCAGCTCGTTCGCCGCGATAATGGTGTCAGACGGTAAGTGGCAAAAGATACACTTTTCCATAAGGCAACCTCCCTGCAAATAGCTTTCCCAAACGCCCGGCTCAGGTTAAAAGGGCGGCGACGATGCCTACCAAAAAAATGCCGTCAAAGACACCCGCCCCGCCGATACTGAGGACCAGCGCGCCCATCTCGCGGAAGCGGGGCCAGTTCAAGATGTCGGCACCGAGGAGTGTACCCCAGACGCCGGAAATATAAGCTACCGGCGCCGGGTTGTCCCGGGATAGGAGAAGCGCGGCCACGGCGGCTACAAGGGGCGGGATGAATGCCGGCAAGATAACACCTACTCCGGGTACCGGACGGGCTAAGCCTTTGGCCACCGCGGCCACGACTACAGTAGCCATCAGGGTAGCCAAAAGTGGCGCCCGGCCCAGGAGATAGAGGCTAAAAAGTCCGGGAAGGATGGCGCCACCTAAATTTACCGCGATCACCTGCTCCCGCACGCGTGGCGGGTAATAGAAGAAAAACGGGAGTCCGAAAATTGGTCCTTCTTCAACAATGATCGGCTGTCGGGAAACAGGGATGTTGATTATTCCGCCGAGTAGGCAGAGGCTGAAAAAAAGCACTGCTCCCTGCGGGGAAAGCCCGAGCTTAGTAAGGGAAAAAGCGGCCACCTGGAAATAGAAGAAAAAGAAGAGTACCGGAAGCAACAGGAGAAATAGGAGGGGTAGAAAACAACCCACGGTTAAAACCGCCTTTCGTTCTCTCAGCTATGTTGCTAAAGTTTAGTTTTCGCCTTTTTTGAGCTCTTTTCCTCTTGAGGCGGAAATAAATTTTCCTAGTAGAATTCGGTGGCGTTTTTTATACGCTGCAACCGGTAGACCTTTTTAAGGAGTCGTGCACGACTCCAGTCGCCACCGGGCATGAAAATGGTTTAATTGCTTGTACTTCGGCCTTTTATAAACGTTGAACGTAGAACGGACCCTAAAGGTCTGTCAGTATAAGGCTAAACGTCTATTTTCAGGGGAGGCGAAGGCGGGTTGAAACAGGGGAAACTGCGGAAAATGTTTCCAAGGGGCAATACGGCTGCTGGTTTTTATTCTTACTACGACCAGATCATCGACCCGGACGCTAGACGCATTTTTATAATTAAGGGAGGGCCCGGGACCGGCAAATCCACCTTTATGCGGCAAATCGGGGAGGAGATGTTAGCCCGCGGGTTCGACGTTGAATTCATGTGCTCTTCGTCCGCTAATGGGTCACTCGACGGCGTGGTTATCCCGGCAATCCGGGTGGCCCTCATCGACAGCACGGCGCCGCATGGCGTCAATCCGAAGAACCCGGGGGTGGTGGACGAGATTGTTCATCTGGGTGATTTTTGGGACGAGGCCAAGCTGCGGGCGCATAAAGAAGAGGTTCTTGCGACTAACCGCCGGGTGAACCGGCTTTTCGGGATTGCCTACGCGCAGCTAAGGGAGGCGGTCATCAGGGACGAACTCGAAAGCTATATCCGCGAGAGCATGGATTTCGCCCGGGTGAACAAGGTTTTGCGGGAAACGGCGCGGGCGATTTTCAAGGACGCACCCGTCCAGCACGAGCGTTTCCCGCAGGTGCGGCGGCTCTTTGCGTCGGCTATCTCTCCCGATGGCGTGGTTCACCATCTACAGACGCTGCTTCAGGACCTGAAGATGCTCTATGTAGTTCAGGGACCGCCCGGATCGGGCCGGAGCACTTTCCTGGCACGGTTGGCGGCGGCCGTGATCCGCGGTCTTGATACGGAGGTTTTTCATTGTGCTTTTCTACCGCAGGAAATCGACCTTTTCATCATTCCTGTTCTTAAGGTAGCGGTGCTAAAGGAGGTTCCGGAGCTGGGTTTTGTACCGCCGGAGCAGTTGACGGTGCAAAGGGTAAACCTTGAGGAATATTCCCGGCTCCGGCGCCTTGCCGCCTACGCGGCGGAAATAGCCTACGCCCGGCGCCGCTTCAGCGAGGCGCTGGGACGTGCCGTCCACTATCTGCACTCTAGGCGAAGTTTACCCATGATTATTTAGAGGAATTTTATGCCGGGGCAATGGACTTCGCGCGGGTTGAAGCGCGGTGCCAGGAGATCCTGAACCGGATTCTCCGTTACGCCGCGGAAAACGAGACGTAAGGAGCCCTCGCCCGGCAAAGCAGTTTTGGCGCCTGTTGAGGAGGATATTTTGCTTGAGGCGAAATATTATTTAGGAGACGGCTTAGACATGGCAGCGGTTATTTTAGCGAGAAGGAGCCTTTATGGAGCCTCTTTTCTTAGGAGCGCTTGAGATTGCCCTAATTGATTTGGTTTTAGCGGGCGATAACGCCTGCGTTATCGCCATGGCGGTGCGCCGGCTGTGTGGGCGCCAGCGTTTTGCCGGGATCATCCTTGGGGCAGCGGCGGCGGTAATTTTGCGCGTTAGCCTTACCTTTGTGGCGTCAAAGCTAATCCTGCTCTCGTTCCTCAAACTAATCGGCGGATTACTCGTCCTCTGGATTGCGGTTAAGCTCTTGCGCGAGAACGCGGCCTGTGAGGTGGACGGTAGGGAAGCGGGCAGCCTGGTCGAGGCGGTTAGACTCATCATGGTCGCCGATTTTGTGATGAGTACCGATAACGTGCTCGCGATTGCCGCGGTAGCCAAGGGCAATTTACTGCTGCTTCTTTTCGCGTTGGGAGTGAGTATTCCTTTGGTGGTGTGCGGGTCAGGTTTCCTCTGCCTGCTTATGGACCGCTTTCCGGTGACGGCCTACCTTGCGGCGGCTATCCTGGGTAAGGTGGGTGGGGAACTTATGGTGACGGACCCGTTTATCTGGCAATTCTACCGGGTCCCGCGCGAAATGGAGCTTGCCGTGGAGTTGCTTTGCGCGGTAGGCGTGATTGTGGTGGCGCAGTGGCAAAACCGGCGGCGCGCGCGGATAAAGACGCTAAACTGGTCTGCTTCCAGACGGGCAAAATCGGGGGTTTCCGTGCTGCGGCGCCATTTTGAGGTTCGCCATTGAGGTTAACGTAAATCGATTGTAAGGGGATAGCGCGCCTTGACGGGTCTTTCTTTACCGGGTTATAATAGAAAGCGGGTCGGGGCGTAGCTCAGTTTGGCTAGAGCGCTACCTTGGGGTGGTAGAGGCCGCAGG
>NZ_JBRAIN010000118.1:0-4607 GCF_052743955.1 Thermodesulfitimonas sp. | reverse complement strand
GTGGCCCCATGGTCAAGTGGACTAAGACACCGGTCTTTCAAGCCGGTAACCCGGGTTCGAATCCCGGTGGGGTCACCACGTCGGAAGTCAGAGGCAGGAGGTCGGAGGTGAGAGATGATTCGTGCATCTGACCTCTTGCATCCGATGTCTGCTATCTGCGTTGCGGGTGTAGCTCAACGGTAGAGCACCAGCTTCCCAAGCTGGGGGTTGCGGGTTCGAGCCCCGTCACCCGCTCCACTCAAACCCAGTAAAATCAAGGCCTCCCGAAATCTGGGAGGCCTTATTTCTAATATTAAGCAAATGCTATCCAAAGAGGGGAGCCGCTATCTTTGGGGTATAAACCGCCTGCGCACCCAAAGGGCTATCTGGTAAAAAGGTGAAAGGTGCGTACTGGTGCAGGGATGGGGAAGAAGCGGTACGGCGGAGATATTAAGGCCATGTTGGCAAGAGGAAAGGCTGAGAGTATTGCTCTTCGTCTGCTACATCGGGTACAATCTCTTCTGAGAGGAAGCTGGGGAAGGATCTGGGTGGTGCCGAAAAGATCGTATAGCCACTTGGGGAGGGTAAAAGCGTGTTTGTCCACGACTGCATGACCGCAAATCCCATTACCATTGGCAAAGATACCCCAATTTTCGCGGCGCTCGAAATTATCCAGAGGCATAAGATCCGTCACCTTCCGGTGACGCGTGACGGCAAACTCATCGGGCTTGTAACCGAGCGCGGTCTGCTCAAGGTTTCGCCTTCGCCAGCTTCTACTTTAAGCATCTACGAGCTCAATTATATCCTCGCGAAGGTTACGGTAGCGGAGGCGATGATTAAGAACCCGATAACCATTAGACCTGACGCCCCGATCGAAGAGGCGGCGCTGATTATGCGGGAGCATAAGGTTGGTTGCTTACCGGTAGTGGAGGGTGATAAGTTGGTTGGTATTATCACCCAGACCGATATGGTTGAGGCGTTGGTAAACCTTTTTGGATTGCGGCGGGCGGGCTCCAGGATGGTTATTGAGGTAAGCGACCGCGTGGGTGTTTTGGCGGAGATCACCTCGCTTTTTAAAGATAAAGGAGTGAGTATCCGGAGCTTGGCGACTTTCGAGCGGGAGCCTGGGCTTTACGAACTTACTTTTCGCTTGAGTGTCCCAGATGCCAGGGAGCTGGCGGCGGAACTAGAGCAGATAGGCTATAAAGTGATTTCCGTTAGTTAAGGAGGGGGAGAATGGGCAAGCACATCAAGACGATTCTACCTGGAAAGGAGGTGCGCCGCGGGGGCTGTGGTGAATGTCAGGCGTCCTGCCAGTCGGCGTGCAAGACTTCGTGTACTGTAGGTAACCAAAGTTGCAAACAAAAAGCATAGGGGCGAAAAGGTTTTACCGGGTAATTGCGAGGGCGTAATCGCGATAGAAGCGAGGAATCCGCCCTCTTTTTTTAGTCCTAGAATGTTTTAGTACTAGAATACTTCCGGATCCGGGTTCGCAGTAAGTACAAGGCGCCGGGGTGTTCCTGAGAATAGGGGGAGAAGATTTTCAGTCGAAGCGGTACCCGGATTAAGGAACGTCAGTACTTGTAATAACTTTAGGATTATTACAGTTGTAACGTAATGACGAAACGGCATAGCGTACTAACACCCAAAGTTTAAGGGGGGACGCGGCGAGTGGTCCATCTTTTTGAGATTGGTGGCCGTAAGCTGGTTTTCGATCCGGTAAGCGGTGGATTGCACGTTGTTGATGATCTAGCGTGGGAAATTATTGGGGCCCTTGCCGGCGGGTGGGCGCTACCGCAAGGGTTTACATCAAAGGCCGTGGCGGCGGTCCTCGCTGAGATAGAGGAACTGAAGGCCAACGGGTCCCTTTTTGTCCCCGACCGAGCCCGGGAGCTTTATCTTCCGCCCCCTTTTGCGCCCAAGTCATTATGCCTCATGATAGCTCAGGAGTGTAACCTGCGCTGCACCTACTGTTTTGCGGACGAAGGCACTTACGGGGGGAGAGGCCTTATGCCCGAGAAAGTGGCGTTTCAAGCGATCGACTTTCTTTTGGAACGCTCCGGGCCGGTCCGGGCGGTGGAGGTCGACTTTTTCGGGGGGGAGCCGCTCCTTAACTGGTCCGTGGTAACCGCGGTGGTCGATTACGCCACGGAGAGAGCGAAAGCCTGTCACAAAGAGATTTCTTTCACCCTGACCACAAACGCCGTTCTCCTGGATACGACAAAGAGCCGTTACCTGCTGGAAAAAGGAATCAATGTTGTCCTGAGCCTTGATGGGCGTAAAGAGGTCCACGACCGCTTCCGCCGCTTTCCCGGCGGCACCGGCTCTTACGCAAAAGTACTGGCAAATTGCCGTGACTTTTTCCGCGCCTGGGCCGAAGTCCCGCGTGCTTCCTATTGTTACATCCGGGGAACCTATACCCGGTTCAACCTCGACTTTGTCCAGGATTTCCTGCACCTTGTTGCGGAGGGCTTTACGGCAATCTCTTTGGAACCGGTTGTGGCGTCGCCGGCAGAGCCCTACGCGCTCTGCGAGCAGGATCTTACCGCGGCGGCTGCGGCGTACGAGCACCTGGCAGAACATTACCTGACTTTGCGGCGCGGCGGGAAACCCGTCCGCTTCTTTCATTTTGAGCTGGACCCGACCGGAGGACCCTGCCTTACAAAGCGGCTGACTGGTTGCGGCGCCGGCTTTTCCTACGTGGCGGTGGATGTTGACGGGCGCCTTTACCCGTGCCACCAGTTTGTGGGCGACGCCACCTTCTGTCTGGGCGACCTTGCCACCGGGACGGTACGGCAGGAGGTAGTTGAGGCCTTTCGAAACGCCCACGTCTACAATAAACCAGGCTGTACGACGTGCTGGGCCCGCTTCTTTTGCGGGGGTGGGTGTCACGCCGCAGCCTACCTGGTTAACGGGGATATAATGAAACCTTACGCTATCGGGTGTGCGCTGATGCGAAAGCGTCTGGAGTGTGCCCTCTACCTTTTAGCGCAGACTACCGGGACAAATTCTGAGGAATAATGGCAAAAAGAGAGTTATATTCTAAAAACAACAGAGATTGGGCTAATTTGCGCCCTCACGCGCGTTTGGGATTTAAATTTGACCTGTTAAAATAGACCTGCTACTTTTTTCGCGTCTTAGAAGCTGTGATGCTGGACCAGCTGCTGTTGGAAAGAAGGTAGGGGCGATAAAAAGGGGTAGTCGGCAAGAGAGGTGGTTCTATTGCCTAAAATAATATTTTCCAGGTTGTGGCGGCGTGTCGGGATCATAGATTCCTGGCACCGCGAAGTGAAGGAGCAGTTGCTGGTTATTTTAGTTGCCGTTAGCGTTACCTTCACGGTTATCTATCTTTCGGGCACAGGTTGGGCCGTCACGGTAAACGGAAAGATGATAGGGGTGGTAAAGAATCGGGCGGTGGTTACGGCAACCCTCAAGGAAATTTTGCGGGCGAATGCGGCGCTGGGTCAGCCGGGCAGACCGGGGTATAAGGTGACGTACCGGCGCGTCCGGGTGGCCCAGAGAGACTGCCTCCCGCAGGCGCGGTTAAAGGAGCGCCTCGAGGAAGCTCTTGCCCTTTATGCCCGGGCTACCGTGGTCCAGGTTAATGGGCAGGACCGTTTCTTTTTCAGAGATCGCCGGGCGGCTACTGCTTTCCTGCAGGCGGTTGTAAAAATGTACGCGGCTAGGCCGGAGGAAGAAGCCACTTTTGCCGAGAGAATTACCTTGGCGACGCGGCGAGTGCCTATCTCTCGCTTGATGGGCGTAACGGAAGCCGTTGCGGTCGTGCGGCAGGGCATAGAGGAGCGGTGGTACTATAGGGTGAAGGAAGGCGATACCCTCTGGGATATTGCCCGGGCGCAAGGGCTAGCTGTTGAAGACGTGATTGCTGCTAATCCCGGCATGAATCCGGATCATCTATCTGTTGGTCAAGTGATTAAGCTGCGGTGCGAGAAGCCGGTATTTACTGTAGTCCAGGAGTACGAAACCACCAAGGTAGAGCCCATTCCTTTCCCGCGAGAAATAAGGTACGACCGCTCCCTTCACCGGGGTCAGGTAAAGATCGTTAAGCAGGGTAGGCCCGGTAAAAAGGAGATTACCTACCGGATCAAAGTAGAAAACGGGGTGGAAGTTTCCCAGACGGTTATCGGAACGATGGAACTCGAGGCGCCGGTTAAGCAGATAGAGCGACGCGGTAGTCGTTACCTCCTTGCTTCCCGTGGTGACGGCAGAGCTTCTTTGGGCTGGCCGTTATCAGGCCCCATCCTTTCCGGCTTTGGTATACGCTGGGGGCGAATGCACACCGGGATAGATATCGGTAGCGGTTATGGTACCCCTGTGGGTGCGGCCAGTGGCGGGACTGTGATCCGCGCCGGGTGGTACGGTGGCTACGGGCGAACGGTGGATATCGACCACGGCAACGGCGTGGTCACCCGCTACGCACACCTCGCGAGTATTTCGGTCGGTATAGGCGAGGTTGTCGAGCGGGGTGAGGTTATTGGAACGGTCGGCTCCTCCGGGCACGCCTACGGTCCGCACCTGCATTTCGAGGTCCTCGTGAATGGTGAACCGCGTAACCCTTTGAGCTACCTCTAAACCACCGCGACAGGGTAAAATGCCTGACAAAAATG
>NZ_JBRAIN010000117.1:0-4697 GCF_052743955.1 Thermodesulfitimonas sp. | reverse complement strand
GTTTTCTCCTCCCTCATACCCTCCAAAGATTCCTACAGTAACTTTACACTAACGACGGGGATTAAGGCGAAAAACGCCCGGGGCAAAGCGCCAAAGCCGGAACGGAGGCAACCGCCCGGTAAACGGTTACGGGGAGGTTACCTCCCCGTAACCGTTTTTCCCCACGTCAGAGGCCCCACGGTTAAAAAAGACCCACGGTGCGCCCGTTTTCGTCGATATCCACCTTGAAGGCCGCCGGCTGTGAAGGCAGCCCGGGCATAGTCCGCATCGCCCCCGCCAGCGGGTAAAGGAAACCGGCACCGACTGACGCCCGGATGTCGCGAATGGGGAAGATGTAATCCCGCGGTACGTTGAGTAGCTTCGGGTCGTGGGAGATAGAAAGGTGGGTCTTGGCCATGCAGATGGGCAGTTTACCCCACCCCTGAGCCTCGAACTGGGCGATCTTCCTCTCCGCCAGTGGCTCGTACCGCACGCCGGCTGCGTTATAAACCTTGGTCGCCAGAATCTCGATCTTTTCCTTGATCGTGAGGTGGTCCGGATAAAGGAACTGGAAGTTACTCGGTTTCTCGCAGGCCTCTACCACCGCCTTCGCCAGGTCGACCGCCCCGGCGCCGCCATCCGCCCAGACGGTAATCGGGTAGGCTCCTTCCGCTCCGGCCGCGAGCGCTTTCTGGCGCACCGCCTCAACTTCGGCGTCGGTATCGCTAACAAACCGATTGATGGAAACCAGCACCGGAACACCGAAGTACCGCGCGATCTTGATCATGTGGGCCAGGTTTTCGCAGCCCCGCTCGACCGCAGGCACGTTCTCCCGCAAGATCTCTTCAGGTAGCGGCTTCCCCGCCACCACGTTGCCGACACCGCCGTGCATTTTAAGCGCCCGGATGGTACAGGTAATTACCACGCAATCGGGCTTCAGACCCGAGTAACGGCACTTGATGTTCATAAACTTCTCCATCCCGAGGTCCGCGCCGAAGCCGCTCTCCGTAACCACGTAATCCGCAAGCTTCAGCGCCATCATATCCGCCAGGATGGAGCACTGCCCGTGAGCGATGTTCGCAAACGGACCGGCGTGGAGGATACAGGGCTGCCCCTCAAGCGTCTGGATCAGGTTCGGCTTGATCGCCTCCTTCATGATCACGGTCATAGCCCCGGCTGCCTTCAGGTCCTCCGCCGTAACCGGCTTACCGTCATAGCTGTAGCCGATAACAATCCGCCCCAGACGCTGGCGCATATCTTTGAGGCCGGTTGTGAGCGCCAGGATGGCCATCACTTCGGAAGCCACCGTAATATCAAAGCCCGCTTCGCGCGGGTACCCGTTCTCCCGGCCGCCGAGCCCGATTACGATATTCCGCAGCGCCCGGTCGTTTACGTCAACCACCCGCGGCCACATAATGGTAAGCGGGTCGATGTTAAGCGGGTTCCTGTGGAGAATGGAGGCGTCAATCATTGCCGCCAGCAGGTTATGAGCCTGGCCCACGGCGTGAATGTCACCGGTAAAGTGAATATTCAGATCCTCCATCGGCACGACCTGGGAGTAACCGCCGCCAGCAGCACCGCCCTTAATCCCGAAAACCGGACCCATCGACGGTTGGCGGAGGGTGCAGATCACCTTTTTACCGATCTTCCCGAGAGCCTGCGTGAGACCGATGGTGGTAACCGTTTTTCCTTCGCCGAGGGGAGTAGGGGTAATAGCGGTAACGTCGATATACTTTCCGTTGGGGCGGTCCTTGAATTTTTCCAGGACTTCAAGTTTGATCTTGGCTTTGTAACGGCCGTAGTAGTCGATGTCGTCCTCGTCGAGGCCGATCGAGGCAGCGATGTCCCGGATCGGGATCATCTTGTGGGCTTGGGCAATCTCGAGGTCGCTTGGTACAACCCGCATACAGCTCTCCCATCCCTTCTTTTGTGAAAATTCTCGGCTTACCCCCGTTAGGGTTTTTAGTCACTTTAGTTTAGCACTTTCCCGGGCCGTTTTACAATAAACCCCGCTTTAAAAAGCCATAAACGGCGCCCAAGCTGCCAAAAAGGGCATTGATTAGCTTCCCCACAAAGGGCGCGGCCGCGAAACCACACGGGCGGCCCGTGCGGGCTGCCCTGAAGATCGACGTTGCGCCAACCGGACCTGCGAAAATTATTCGTAAATCCACGCCTCAAGCTGCCGCTCGTAATTTAAAAGCTCGTCCGGTTCAAAAAAGATACCGATCTCCCGCGCCGCGCTCGCCGGCGAATCAGAGCCGTGCACCACGTTGCGGCCCACATCGATCCCGTATGTACCGCGGATCGTACCGGGAAGTGCCTTTTGCGGGTCAGTTGCCCCCATCATCTCCCGCGCCGCGGCGATTACGTTCTTCCCTTCCCAGACCATAGCGACCACCGGACCGGAGGTGATGTAACGGACCAGTCCCTCGAAAAAGGGTTTACCCCGGTGCTCGGCATAGTGGGTTTCGGCAACCTCACGCGGCATGGTAAACATCTTAAGCCCCACCAGCTTGTAGCCGCGTCGTTCAAACCGGGCAATGATCTCACCGACAAGACCCCGCTGCACCCCATCTGGCTTAACCATGATGAAAGTCCGTTCCAAAGTTCCTACCTCCCAATATTGCTTCATCTCCTATTTTTGAGCGGCAGTTCCCTACTTTTGCCGGCTCTAGCGCCTAATATTTTACCCACCGGTCTGCTCAAAACCGGAACTTCCCGAAGGTAACCGCCGGTTCCGGCTGGGTCAGCGGTAAAGGACACTTCGTCTCCTTATTGAAAGAGACCGCCGGCGCCGGCTTGTCTTCGCCGCGACCATCCCCCGGCGCCCCCATGAGCGCAGCAAACTCCTCCGCTTCGATCGTCTCCTGCTCGATGAGGCGGTTGGCCACCAACTCGAGCTTGTCGCGGTTCGCGGTCAGAATCTCCCGCGCCCGGTTGTAGCAATCGTCGATCACCCGTCGCACCTCGCGGTCGATCGCGTAGGCAATCTCCTCGCTGTAATTCCGGTCCCGCGCGATATCCCGGCCGAGGAAGGGAGTATCGTGCTTGTGGCCGAAAGTGAGCGGCCCTAATTCCTCGCTCATCCCGTACTCCATGATCATCCGGCGCGCGATCTCCGTAGCCCGCTCGAGGTCATTCTGGGCGCCGGTGCTCACTTCTTTGAGCATCAGGTCCTCGGCCACCCGCCCTCCTAACAGCATGGTGATCTGGTCCAACAGCTGGGACCGTGTCATGTAATAGCGATCTTCCTTCGGCAGCAAAAGCGTATAGCCGCCCGTCCGCCCGCGCGGGATAATCGAGATCTTATGCACCGGGTCGGTATGAGGCAGGAGGTAACCCACGATCGCGTGACCAGCTTCGTGATAGGCTACAAGCCGCTTTTCCTTGTCGCTTATGACCCGAGACTTCTTTTCCGGACCGGCGATTACGCGCTCGACCGCATTCTCCAGGTCCTCCATCTCGATCCGCTTCTTGTTGCGTCGCGCCGCGAGAAGGGCCGCCTCGTTCAAGACGTTCGCTAAGTCGGCGCCGCTAAAACCGGGCGTCCGCCGGGCCAACACGTCCAAGTCCACATCGTCAGCCAAAGGCTTACCGCGGGCGTGGACCTTCAGGATTTCCTTGCGGCCGTTGATGTCCGGAATATCCACCACGATCTGCCGGTCAAACCGCCCGGGGCGCAGAAGCGCCGGGTCGAGGATGTCAGGTCGGTTGGTCGCGGCGATGACGATTATACCGTCATTGGGGTTGAAGCCATCCATCTCTACCAGGAGCTGGTTGAGCGTCTGCTCCCGCTCGTCGTGGCCGCCGCCCAAACCTGCACCCCGCTGGCGCCCCACCGCGTCGATTTCATCAATAAAAACGATGCAGGGCGCGTTCTTCTTAGCCTGTTCGAAAAGATCCCGCACCCGCGCGGCCCCCACGCCGACAAACATTTCCACAAAATCCGAGCCGCTGATGCTGAAAAAGGGAACGCCCGCCTCCCCAGCTACCGCCCGCGCCAGGAGCGTCTTCCCGGTACCCGGCGCGCCGAAAAGGAGCACCCCTTTGGGAATGCGGGCCCCTAACTCGCTGAACTTCCGGGGGTTCTTCAGGAACTCAACGACCTCCTGAAGCTCCTCCTTCACCTCGTCAATGCCGGCAACGTCGGCAAAGGTGACTCGCTTCCGCTCGTCGGTATGCAGCCGCGCCCGGCTTTTACCAAAAGACATCACCCGGCTGCCGCCCCCCTGCGTCTGCTGCAACATAAAGAAAAAGAGCCCGATGAAGACCAGCACCGGTAAAAGGGCGGTAAGGAGATTCGCCCACCAGCCGGGCTCCTGAGGCGGCAACTGCTCAGTCCGCACTTTTTTCTCCCTCAGAAGCGGGTAAAGCCGGTCGTCGAGAACAGGACCGGTAGTCCGGAATTTGGTACCGTTGCGTTTGGTCCCTTCGATGAAGTTGGTATTACTCTGGGTACGGATGACCACGCTGGCAACTTCGCCCTGTTCAAGTGCCTGGAAAAAATCACTATAGCTGATGCTGGTAACATCGCCTTTAGGTGGTCTGGCGTATTGAATAAGCAAAATGATCACCAGGACGATGAGCAGGTAAATGCCTACGTTTTTAAAACGCTGCAAAAAAACTCTCCCCCCGTATTTCTCCTGCCAAGCGAAAGATTACTAACCAATAAATTATACCACAGCCACAATTCTTTTACAAGCCCATAACACCGCAGA
>NZ_JBRAIN010000116.1:0-4729 GCF_052743955.1 Thermodesulfitimonas sp. | reverse complement strand
GGGGAATCATCTTTGAAAAGATTTCCAGGTCGAAGAAATTTAGCTGACCGTCATTATGGCACAACACTTTTGGTTTTTCGAGAGAAGATATGCCCATTTTTCAAGGCTTCCCGGTCCTGGGGCCGCCCAAAATGCGGGTTAGCTGTCAAACTTGAGTTCGAACACCTATTACTACTTAGCCTTAGCCTACGAAGGGATGGGAGACAAAACGAACGCTCTTACGGCCATCGATAAAGCGCTCCGGTTTGCTCCTGGCTACGTGGGTTGCAACGATATACGGAGACCAAGGCGTCTTGCTCCGGCAACCCCGAAAGGTGTGCGTATATAACGATGAAATATTCGTTTCCGACACGGCAAACCACCGGGTGGTTGTTTTTGACTATACCGGCCATTATCTTCGGAAATTTGGGGATACCGGCGGAGAAAGAGCGCGGCTGCAATACCCCTATGGAGGTGTAGTAGTTGGAAACCGCATTTTCGTAGCCGAGGCGGGTTTAAGGAAGGCGGTCATTTTTGATCGTGAGGGTAAATTCATAGGCTATTTTGGAGAAAAGGCACTCGCAAAGTCGGTGGATGTAGCTTTCTATAAAAGATAAGCTCTACTTCACCGATGTCGGCCGCCAGCAGGTCGTAATAATGGATCTCTCCGGGAAAGAGGTGGGGGCCATCGGGCGGTTTGGCCGTAGTGGGGGCGGTGAGTTTTATTACCCGAATGGCATTGCTGTCAGCCCCGACGGTCGTATCTTCGTTGCCGATACCAACAATTGCCGGGTCCAGATATTCGATACCCAAGGGAAGTTTTTGGCAATGTGGACGGGTGATCTCGCCAAGCACGAGGGTTACTTTGCCACGCCTACCGGGATCGCCTTCGACAAAAAGGGGAACGTCTATGTGGCCGACGCGCTCTCTCAGCGGGTGACAATCTTTAGCAAGGAAGGAAAAATGCTTCCCGCCGTTGCCAAGCAGGTCGGCGCTCCGGAAGAAAAGGACAGTCTTTGTTGCCCTACGGGGGTCTGGATTGATAGCAGACAACGGCTCTACGTAGCTGACTACGGAAACTTGCGGGTAGTCGTTTACGACCTGAAATAGTACGCGAGGCTGATCCCTTTCTTTAGCCGGAGGGGGTTCAGTAATAAAAACGCGCCGGAAAGGAGGTGAATACAATGACCAAGGCGAAGCTTTATTTGGTCTCGGTGGTAGCCCTGGTATGTTGCCTGGCTTTCGCGGCGCCGGCTTTCGCCTGGACCCACGGGCAGTTTTCTGCCACTACGGACGCTTGTGGCGGGTGCCACGTCGCCCATGCGGCTAACCTCCCGAAGCTCCTAAAAGCCGGAGCAACGCAGACCCACTTTCTGCTTCCTCTGTCATGGCGACGGTGCCACCAGCGCTCCTTATGACGTAAAAGACGGCCTCACTTCACCCGACAAAAATACCTGGCGTCCTTCTCCAGCTGGTGGTTTCGTGCGTCAGTGGGTCGACACCAACGGTGATGGCACGCCGGAGCCGGGCGAGTTGGTTAGCGTAACGTCCCGCCACAATGTCTGGGGGCTCGAAGGGGAAACGGGCGACCCGGACCCAAACGACCCGCGGGGCGACTACTTTATCCCGGGTAGCACCAACAGGTTCACCGGCACCGGTTTTGTCTGCGGTTCGCGCCACGACCCGCACGCTGGTGGGAAAACCCCGGATAGCAACGGCATCGTCCAAGGAAATCCACGGCTGTTGCGCAAAGTTCTCTTCGGGCAAACCGTAGACTACGTAGCTTTTAAAATGCAAACCGTGGGTACCTTCACCTACCAGGGGGTAAGCTCTGGCGTGTACACGGTAACGGACTACGCCTACGGCAGCACCGACTGGTGTGGCGCTTGTCACAACAAGTTCCCCGATACGGTAAGTGAGGGGCATGCCAGCCAGGTCTACGGGCTTTACCGCCACCCGACCATCGTACACATCAACACCGCTCCGAAGGATGCTTCTCTCGCAACGGGAACACCGGTGGAAAAGAGGTTTCGAAACAATGCCTCCCGGCTCTTCCCTACCAAAAGCGGGAAATTATTCTTACCCTTGCAGGAATGGAGGTTTTTATGTCGAAATAAACCGGTGGCAGTTACAAGCTTATAAAAGTTAGGGCGAAGGTGCAGGCCGGCATAGTACAAGGGTGATCAGAATTGGAGCGTAAAGTTGGGTCTTGCAGAGACGAAGCCGGTTTTACCATCCTCGAAGTACTTGTTCTCCTAGTCGTGGCAGGTGTTCTTCTCGGGATAGTATTTTTTCCCCTTACTCGGAGTACTGCCCATTGGGATCTGGTAACCGGCGCCCGCGAACTGGTAAGCCACCTGCGCGCGACGCGGGATTTGGCGGTGACCCGGGGAGTGGAGAGCGTACTCACGATTTACCAGAACGATAACTGCTACCGGTTCGAGCGCGTCCCCGGTGTATGGGAAACGGTTTACCTTCCGGCCCGCGTTCGGTTTGCTTGGCTCACCTTCGCAAATCCCCCGGTCGCCGGGATGGTCTACGAGGTCCGTTTCAACCCTTCCGGGAGCTCCGGAAACGGAGGCAAAGCTACCCTCCAAAGCGTAACCGGGGAAAAAAGAGAGATCGTCGTCTTTGGCCCGACGGGCCGCGTAAGAGTAGAATAGCCGCTGATAGCGGGAGGGGCGAGATGGCGGAACGCCGAAGTACGGATGAACAGGGGCTGACACTGGTGGAGGTCTTGGTAGCGGCGGTACTCCTCGGCTTCATCGCGGTGGGCCTTTTTACCGCCTTCGGGGTTAGTGCACGGTTTGTGGCAGCCGGGCGGGAGGATACCAAAGCGCTTTACCTCGCCCAGCAAAAGCTAGAAGAGTTAAAGGGGGAACCGTTTGGTACCGTCGTAACCGTAGCGACAGAAACACCCTTTACGCCTACCGTCCCCGGCTTTACCTACCGAATTGCGGTGGTGGATAACGTCTCCACGAAGACGGTGGTAGTAGCGGTCTACTACAAAATCCACGGAGTAGCCAAGAGTGTCCATCTGACGATGGAGCGGGTAAGGCCATGAAGCGGGACCGGGGCGAAAACGGGCTCACCCTAATCGAAGCGATGGTGGCGGCGGCGCTAATGTCCCTGATTATTCTGGGCGCCTTTTTGCTTTACGAGCGAGGGGCACTGAACTGGGTCTGGACAGACCAAGAGACCGAGGTGGCAGACAACCTCCGAAGCGCACTAGATAAAGTAGCGACCGAGGTACGCGGAGCTAGAGCCAGTTCTGTAGAAATCCCTGACCCTCAGAACCTTCGTTTTGAGGATAGCGAAAGCGGGGTCACAGTTTGGTACCGCTTCGATACGCGGCAGGGAGAATTGGAGCGCAGCACAGGGTCGGTTTTTCAGCCGGTAACTACCGGTGTAATAACGGCAGTCTATTTTTCCCGGGATCCCGTAAATCCTGCAACAATCCGCCTCGTGCTCAAGGGGAAAGGACCCCGAACCGCTGAAGTTTCTGTACAGACAGCCGTTTGCGTGCGTATCCCCTAGGGCCCAAAGATGAGGAGGAATAAGGATGCGGCGTAGTGAAGATGGACAGGCATTACTCTTAACCTTGGCGGTACTCTTCCTACTCACCCTTCTGGGAGCGGCGGGCCTTACCTTGGCAACTGGTAGCAAGCAGGCTTCCATGGGGGAGCGTGAACGCCTCCAGGCACTTTATATAGCTGAGGCCGGCGTGGAAAAGGCGCTCGCCGATTTGAAACAGAGACTTATCTATCCGGCACCGGGCTTTGAAAGCTTTCGTATTGCTAACGAGCCCTACGCCGGCGGGGTTATAGAGGAGGTCTACGTGAAGAAAGAGACGGTAGGAAACTCCGTCTACTACACCATAACCTCCGTAGGAAAGTATCCCGAGGAGCCGAGACCAGGTCGCCTTCAGGCCCGTAAGATCGTTAAGGCTAAAGTTCTGGTAGGACCTGATCCCTTTCTTGCCTATGGCGGTCCCGGGCCGAAATCGGATACGCAGGTTGAGGTGAAGGGGCCGATAATGATACTGGGTGAGAGCAACATCCAAGGCAGCCTCCTGGCCCGCACGGGAGACGTCGCGTTAGAATCCTTGGAGCTGGAGCACCAGGGCGGCATCTATGCCGGCGGGAATGTGCGGGCGGGGCGTGACTTCACTTTCAGCGGGCGGGGCGAAATCAAGGCGGGAAAAGACGTTGACCTTTTTAACGCCTCGATGCGCACCTGGGAGGGGGAGATCTGGGCGGGAAACGAGGTGTACCTCCCCCCGGGGCTACCGGGGAACGTGATCGTTCATAAGAATTGCGGGCCGCGCATCCCGGGGTTTCCCCTGCCTCAGTTTCCGGTCGTAGGAAAGGGAAGCCCGTGGTACGGGCGGGTGAGGAAGGAAGCGCAAGACCAGGGGCGCTATTTTCCAAACGCTGCGGCATGGCTTGATGACGACCCGGAGTTCGGGACGGGCAAGGGAATCAGGTGGAACTATTCGGTGAGACTTTGGCCTAAAACCGTTCTCGTCGTCGTTCGCGGGGCGGAGCTTAACCTCGAAGGGATTACTGTAATCGACGGCCCGCTCGCGCTTGACGCGGCGGCGTATCAGGAGGCCTATAGGCGGTGGCAAGAGCGGATCAGGAGCCGTTACCCTGGAAAGACCGTTAAGTTCCTCGATGCTGATCTTCGAAAACTGGAATTAAGGGCCAATACTGCTGCCACCGTTGTGGCAGACAGCATCGCGGTTGAC
>NZ_JBRAIN010000115.1:0-4737 GCF_052743955.1 Thermodesulfitimonas sp. | reverse complement strand
GCCAGGCTCGGGGGCGGTGAGGTTTTGAGATTCCTACAGTGGGTTGACGCGGTCGTTTGCTTCGGAACTCTTGCCGGAGGCGGCTCTAACGTGTTAAAATATCGATGCTAAAACTAAACAGGCCGAAGTGGCGGAACTGGCAGACGCGCACGACTCAAAATCGTGTGGGCACCGCCCGTGTGGGTTCGACTCCCACCTTCGGCACCAGCAGATGATAAAACCCGCTGGCTGCAAGAGTCAGCGGGTTTTTGGTTGTGCAGAACAGTCAGATGACCCTGGTCGAATACCTTAGCCGTACGTGGCCGCTGGTAAGCCGGCCGGAGGAGCTGAACCGTTCGGCGAGCTTTCTCCCGGCGCCGGAGGAGGCACAGGCTGCTGGCCCGGAGGAGTAGGTGGCGTTCCTTCGCCTGGTAGGGCAGGGAAGAGGCCTGGAGAGCTTTCAGTACTTGGCGCGGTCTCTTGGCCGTAAGTCTCTGCGGGTGTAGAACCGTAAACCCCAGGCGGAACGGCGGGTTTTTGTGGCTTAGAAACGTTTTGCTGCTCTGTCGGCGGTAGGGCAGCCGCATATCCCGTTAGTCCTAACGCATCCACCATTATTTTCCGCCAGAACCGCGCGCAGTATTTTCCTCCGTAAGCATAAGGCATCGGGTGAGGTTCATCCCAGCCCATCCAGACCACACCCACTAACTTAGGCACCCAGCCGCAGAACCATAAGTCTTTCCCTTCGTCCGTAGTGCCCGTCTTCCCGGCAGCTATGGTACCAATCCGGGCGTTTCTCCCCGTTCCGTACCGCACCGCAGCGCGGAGCATAGTAGCTATTGTCGACGCCGTCTCCGGCTCCATAGTCTGGTAGCGGTGGGGCGTAGCTTCCTCCAGAACGTTACCTGCGGCGTCGGTGATTCGCGTTACCACGTACGGCTCCACGTATTCCCCTCCGTTAGCGAAAGCGGCGTAAGCCGCCGCCATCTCCAAAGGGGTTACCCCCCGGTGTAACCCTCCCAAGGCAGCGCTCAGCCCATCCTTGGCTGGATCGACGTGAATACCGAGCCGCGCCGCGAAGCGGGCTGCTCTCTCGAGCCCGACCTCGTTTAAAACCTTAACCGCCACCACATTGATGGAGTAGGCAACCGCATCCTGCAGGGTGACCTCTCCCCGGTACCTTCCGTCATAGTTTTTGGGGGCGTAGGAGCCAAAGCGCACCGGTTCATCCCGGACTACTGTTTGCGGTCCCATTCCCAAGAACTCGACGGCCGGAGCGTACACCAGGATTGGTTTCAGCGCCGAGCCCGGCTGCCGGTGGGCTTGTACAGCCCGGTTGAACTGGCGCTGGGCAACCCGCTCCCGGCTGCCCACCAAAGCGCGGACTGCTCCCGTGGCCGGATCAACCAAGACTACCGCTACCTGTGGTTGGAGAAAGCCTTGGGCATCCCGAATAGAAGGGGGGAAGTTTGCTGAATTAGCCACTTCCTCTTCCACTACGTGTTGGGCGCGGCGATCAAGCGTGGTATAAATCCGGAAGCCACCGAGAAGGTACCGCTGCCCGTATTCTTTCTCTACGCTCATGAGGACGTAATCGGTAAAGTCAGGGTAGGGATACTCCTGGGCCGCGCTGTTCCCCCGGTGGAGGCGCAGGGGTTCTTGCCGGGCCCGTTGGTATACTTCAGGGGTGATAAAGCGGCAGGCGAGCATTTGCTGGAGAACATAATCCCGCCGTTCTAGAGCTTCTGAAGGGTTGCGAAAGGGATCATAGTAGCTCGGTGCCTGAACCATTCCGGCCAAAAGGGCAGCTTCACTCAGGGTTAAGGCCGAAACCTTTTTATGGAAATAGGTTTCAGCAGCAGCGCCAAGGCCCCACGCGCCCTCGCCGAAATAGATCCGGTTTAAATAAAACGTTAAAATTTCGTCTTTTGTGTAGTAGCGTTCTAGCTTAATCGCGAGAAAGATCTCCTGTATCTTACGCTTTAGAGTGCGGGAGGGAACGAGGAAAGTGTTTTTTGCTAATTGCTGGGTGATGGTGCTCCCGCCCTGCATAATACGGTGGTGGAAAAGATTATTAAGGGCAGCACGTGCCACGCCTACGAGGTCAATACCACAGTGGTGGTAGAAGCGTTTATCCTCTGCCGCTGCGAAAGCGTGCTTAACGAAAGTGGGAACATCATTCTGTCGAACGGGAATGTAGTTCCGAAAACCTAAAGTAGCGAAGGGAGTGCCGTCAGCAGCGTAAAGCGTGCTGGGCGCGTCAAGGTGCAGCGTCTCTACCCGCCACGTGGGAAGATCGCGCAACGCATTGTAAGTAAGCCAGCCGCCAACTACAATTCCCAGGAAGGAAGTCCCTCCGACTACCAGAAGAACCAGCCGCCGAAGGTTCAATTTTCTTCGTGGCATGAGTTTTTTCGGCATGAAGCTCTGCGCGCCTCCAAAATATCTATTGTTTTAGTTTCCGGAAGTTGTGATCCCCTCAAGCTGGCTCCCGGGTACGCGTGTGCGTTAATCCTTTCCCCTTTACCATGTTATAATACTATTGGCAAGGGGGTTTCCGCTACCTGGTTTTCAGGCAGAAGGGATGAAGCTGGGCTAGTAGGGGTGGGTGAGAGGCTGACCCTAAAGGGGAGATTTAAGCCCGACAGGATTACTCCGCGACAGGAGGTGAAAATATGGCGTTAATCCTGGTGGTTGACGACGAGGAAACTATCCAACGGTTACTATGTTTTTCTCTAGAATGCGAAGGCTACGAAGTTGTTACCGCTACGGACGGCATAGAAGCTTTGAGATTAGCCCATAACCGCCGCCCGGACTTAATTATCCTTGATCTCATGCTCCCTGGAATGAACGGGCTGGATTTTTGTAAATTTTTGCGGGCAGACAACGATCTCCAGAATGTGCCGATCATTATCCTAACAGCTCGGGCAGAGGAGAACGATAGGGTCTTAGGTTTGGAGACGGGAGCCGACGACTACGTGACAAAGCCTTTCAGTGTGCGGGAGTTAGTGGCACGGGTGCGCGCGCATCTGCGCCGGAAGTCTTTTGTTGGGGACCAGAATAAACTGGTCTTTGGCCAACTGGTTATCGATCGGGAACGGATGGCGGTTACCTGGGGGGAGACCCGGATTAATTTGACACCAAAAGAATTTGAGCTGCTTTATTTCCTCGCCGCCCATCCGGGACGAGTTTTCTCGCGCGAGCATCTGCTGGACCGAATTTGGGGATTTAGCTTTCCCGGCGGTTCCCGGACCGTGGATGTACACATCCGGCATATCCGGCAAAAAATAGAGCAATTACCGGGTGCGCCGTATTTTATCGAAACTGTGCGGGGTGTAGGATACCGGTTTCGGGAGGATTTAGGGTGATCGGGACCATTCGGGGGCGGCTTTATCTTTCCTTAGGGCTTCTTTTTTTGTTTTTCGCCCTCATCTCTGCTCTGATTTATTACCGGCACCTGCACTTACCGGCGGCCTTAATAGGTGGTGCACTGGTAGCTGGGCTTACCTGGCGAATGATCAACCGGCAAGTGATAAGGCCCCTCCGTAACTTGGTGGCGGTGGCTAAAGAGCTGTCCCAGTTTGGAAAAGGAGAAAAGCAATCTGCCGCCGACGAAATCGGGTTGCTCACCTCAAGTGTAACCCTCCTTGCCGAGCGTTTAAAAGAAACATTCCAGGCTCTAAGTGCGGAAAAGGGATGGCAGGCAGCCGTTTTGGCCTCTCTTACAGATGTAGTTCTGGCCTTAGATCCTTTCGGCAGGGTGCTTTTTGCTAATCCAGCGTTGCAGGAAGCCTTCGGGGTTAAACCAGAAGAGGCTCGGAGGAAGAATATCCTAGAGGTAATCCGCCACCACGAACTCGAACAAATAGCACGGCGGGTTCTGAATACCGGTACTGCAAGAGAAGAGGAGCTAAGATTTCTCACTCCCCAACCGCGGCTCTTTACAGTTCGGGTTACACCGGTCACTAATCCTGTAGGGCCTGGGGTAGTAGTGGTTCTCCGCGAGGTAACAGAGCAGAAACGCCTGGAACAATTACGGAGCGAGTTTGTGGCCAACGTCTCGCATGAACTGCGGACACCTCTGACCGCAATTAGGGGGTTTGTGGAGACGCTACGCGATGGTGCCATCAAGGATGCTGACACGGCCGGTGAGTTTCTCGCAATTATCGCGGCAGAAACTGAACGCCTTGAAAGGCTAATTAACGATCTTTTAAATCTTTCACGCCTGGAAGACCGCCGCGCCACGCTTATCCGGAAACAGATAAAACTTAACGAAGTAGCGGCACGGGTTCTGCCGGTCTTGGAAAGGCGAGTCAAAGAGCAAAAGCTGAAACTAACAGTAGATTTGCCGGCAGATTTACCGGCGGTATGGGGCGACCCGGAGCTAATCGGTCAGGTTTTTATAAATCTGTTGGATAACGCAATAAAATTCACTTCCCAGGGAGAGATCCGGATTACAGCCTCCGTTTTCCCAGGCTGGATTAAGGTAGATGTTGACGATACCGGCATCGGCATCCCCAAGGAGAGCCTGTCACGTGTCTTTGAACGCTTTTACCGCGTAGATAAAGCACGCTCACGGGCTACAGGCGGAACAGGGCTGGGGTTAGCGATCGTTAAGCATATTGTGGAGGCCCACGGCGGAAGGGTAAATGTGGAAAGTGAGCCAGGGAAAGGGAGCCGGTTCTCTTTTTTCCTACCGGTTCTGGAAGTTCAGTAAAACCTAAGCTAGGAATTGGTTATGGGGAAATAAATGGTTGA
>NZ_JBRAIN010000114.1:0-4816 GCF_052743955.1 Thermodesulfitimonas sp. | reverse complement strand
CCGGTCGATCTGGTGGCCCTTGGTATTGGCGCCATCATCGGCACCGGTATCTTCGTCCTCACCGGCGTCGCTGCCGCCCAGTACGCGGGGCCGGCACTTATCCTTTCTTTTGTCGTCTCCGGAATCGCCGCTGCGCTTGCCGCTCTCTTACCTACGCGGAGCTTGCAGCGATGATCCCGGTAGCCGGCAGCGCCTATACCTACGCCTCCCTTGGCGAGTTTGCTGCGTGGATTGTCGGTTGGAACATTATCCTCGAGTACCTGGTTGCCGCTGCCGCGGTAGCGATCGGCTGGAGTGCCTATTTCAGTGAACTGCTTCACTCGAGGGGCATCCTCCTGCCAACGGCACTTACCCGGTCACCTCTCGCCGGAGGGATGATCAATCTCCCGGCGGTTTTGATCGCCTTCCTCATTGCTGTTCTGGTCACTGCCGGGACCCGGGAAAGCACCACCGTTAATAAAGTAGTCGTGGCTGTAAAACTTAGCGTGGTGCTGCTTTTTACCATTCTAGGTGCTCGTTACGTCAACCCTGCCAATTGGCACCCCTTTTTCCCTTACGGCTACGCCGGAATCATGCACGGCGCCGCGATTATTTTCTTCGCCTATATCGGCTTTGACGCTGTAGCCACCGCTGCTGAGGAGACGCGCCGGCCGCAGCGGGACCTGCCTATAGGGATCAGCGGCTCACTGGCCATCTGTACCGTTCTTTACATTGCGGTTACCGTGGTGCTTACCGGTCTCGTTCCTTACACCCAGCTTAACGTGGCTTCACCCGTCGCGACCGCCCTTCTCAAGGCCGGCATCACGTGGGCCGGCGGGTTGGTTGCTGTGGGTGCGCTTGCAGGTATCACCTCCGTTCTACTGGTAGTGATTTACGCCCGGGCCCGCATTTTCTACGCAATGTCCCGGGACGGCCTTCTGCCTCCGGTTCTGAGCTTGATTCACCCACGTCTTAAGACACCTTACGTTAATACACTTCTGGTCGGACTTACCGTCGCTTTACTCGCTGGGTTCATTCCTATCGACATTATCGCTCAACTCGCGAATATTGGCACCTTGACGGCATTTGTCGTTGTCGCCATCGGGGTCTTAATACTACGGAAAACAAACCCGGATGCGCCCCGTCCTTTCCGTGTCCCGCTTTCGCCCTACCCACCGCTACTTTCAATCGCCTTCTCCGATTACCTCATTTTGAGCCTCCCACACCTTACCTGGATCCGTTTCGTAATTTGGATGGCCCTCGGCACCATCGCCTATTTTCTCTACAGCTACTGGCGGAGCGACCTCGCCCCGCGGGGCCAGCAGCTAAAGTGGCGGCTCTTTGCACCGCCGGCCGCCAAACCCCGCCGAACAAAATAAGGTATCTCCTACGAGGTGGGGAAATGGGGGAGGAAACCGTAGCGGGCGTAAATTCCCTGGGCTTCCGGCGACCGGATAAACGCCAGAAACTTGTGGGCGTTCTCTGGGTGCGGGGCGTCGGTGAGCGCGGCAATGTAGTAGTTCACCTTGTCCCGCTGGTCAAGCTCTGCGCCAGGCTCAACCATCTCCACCGGGAGTCCTTCCTGCTGCGCGTGCATTACTTCCGTAGCCCATACGGGCCCGACATCGACAGTTCCTTTCCGGATACGCAGCGGGGTCTCCCGGTGGTGAACTAAGGTAAAAATGGTCGTCCCTTCCGCCCGCTTCTCCTCCATGATCCGGTGGACGAGCGTCTCGCCACCTGCCTTGCGGTACATCGCCACAATATGGCGCGTTATATCCTCGAGCGGTCCGGGCTGCGAAATTCTCACCTCGTTGCGGGCTAGGTCTGCAACCCTACTGATCTCCGCCGGGTTGCCCTGCGGTACCATCAGCACGATGCGGTTGTGGAGATAAACAAAGTACTCCTTGATAAGGCCCCTTTGCGTAAGCTCCTGCATCGCCGTTTCACTCACGGCGGTATAAACGTCAGGCGTGACCCGAATCTCCATATCCCCGAAACGGGCACCGCCAGCCAGAATTTGCCGGAACTCAAGGCCAGGAGGGAGAGTCTCGTAGAAAATGCGCCTCACTTCAGGATAGGCCCGCTGGAAGGCAGCGAGTAACTCCTCCATCACCATAAACTGGTTTCCCGCCATAAAGAGGACCAAATCTGCGCTGTCGAAATACTCAAGGTTATGCAAATCATCCCGGCGGCTTACAGGAATTTCCGGTAATTCCAGGTCCATTTTGGCAGATCACCGCCTCGAGTCGTCTTTTTATCCATATAATACCACACGATTTAGGGAGTAACAATTGCCAAACTATTTTCTCAGGGTAGCGAAGGATACCAAATTCCGGGCAGGGAAAGAGTATCACGCTGCCGAAAAGGGTAGGAGGGCAAAATTGCTAACGCAAAGACTGCTGTTCTGAATAATAGCACGATTTTAAGGGTGAGAAGCCTTTGTACCGTTTTCTCTTGGCATTTTTAATCTTTTGCGCCGTCTTTTTTCTGGCTACCCATTATACCGAAGGCGAGAAACTGCTCCTTACCTTAAAACACGGCCGGCCGCTCTGGGTGCTGGTGGCCCTGGGGCTGCAAGTCCTATTTCTCTTTAACCAGGCCGGTTTTTACCACGCTATTTACCGGGCTGTAGGGGTAAAAGAGTCCTGGTGGCGCCTACTTGGTTTAGTAACGGCGAGCGCTTTCGTGGGGCTGGTAACGCCCGGCGGGGCGCTTTCCGGAACGGCGCTCATCGTCGCCGACGCGGTGAGCCGGGGCGCCACTTTGGCACGCGCTGTACTGATCAACCTTATCTTTTATCTTTTTGACTACGGGGCCTTCTGCATCGTCCTTTTAGGAGTATTCGGGTACCTCTGGTCAAGCGGTCACCTTACCACCTACGAAGAAGTAGCGGCAGGGCTTTTGCTGGCCTTTGTCGCCGGACAGGTAGCCGTGCTGGCAGCGGCTGTCCACTGGCCGGATAAACTAATCGGCCTGGTGCGGCGGGGGGTGCGTTTTGCCGGAAGGGTTATACCGCCTCTGCGACGAGAAACGATAAGTGATCGGGCCGCAACCTTTATCACCCATCTCGCGGAAGCCGCGCAGTGGCTGGCAGCGCGGCCGCACGGTCTGGGGCGGGTGGTGGGACACGCCTTTATGGTAGAGGCGCTGGGCCTTGGCACCTTAGGAGCTGTTTTTTTAGCGTTTGCTGGTGGCGTTTCACCGGGAACGCTTTTTGCGAGCTACGCCGTGGGTGTCCTTTTTATGATTATTTCTATCACCCCTTCAGGCATAGGATCTGTTGAAGGAGCAATGACCGCGGCCCTAGCTTCGTTTGGCGTGCCGCCAGAAAGCGCCGTGCTTATCACTTTCGTCTACCGAGGTATTACCGTTTGGTTACCTTTCTTGGCAGGAATATTCTCCCTGCGGCTGGTAAAAAGGTATAATGTTGCGCGCTGAAAATCAGGGGCATTTTCCTTTTAGGTGGTGCAGGCCAATTGACAGCAGTGGAAAAGTTCCTAAGCTATTTAGTGGCCATAGGGGTTACCGGAGCGGGTCTTTTCAACATCCTCTATTCTTGGTTGAGCCACCACCCAGGACGCTATCTGGTGGTGCAAGAGTACCTGCCCCTCGGCGTTATCCGTTCCACGTGGCTCCTATCCGTTTTCACAGGTTTGGCGCTGCTCTTTCTGGGCTGGGGCTTAGCCAAACGAAAACGCCGGGCCTGGGTTTTCGCCCTCATAGCTCTGGCGTTGGCTGCTGGCGCCCACCTGATAAAAGGTCTGGATTACGATGCCGCCTTCGTCAATCTCGCGTTCCTAATGGTGCTGCTGCTATTACGCCGTTCTTATAGCGTGGCAAGCGATCCGACTTCATTTAGTCGCAGCTTGCTGGTTATCGGCACGATCTTTCTCAGTCTTTATATCTACGGGCTTTTAGGCTTCTACCTTTTGGACCGCCACTTTGGAGCCCGCTTCGATCTATTTGCTTCCGCTCGCGAAGCAGGCCGGGTGCTTTTTACGGGAAGCTATCCCTCCCGGTTCCCCCGGACCCACCGCGGCAGGTGGTTTCTTGACTCCCTCTGGTTTGGAGAAATACTGGCTCTTGCGTACGGAACAGGGCTTATCTTTCAACCGGTGCTTTACCGGCGCCGGGTAAGACCAGGAGAAGTGCGGCGGGTAAGGGAGATCCTCAACCGCTGGGGGCGCTCCACACTCGCCTTCTTGCTCCTTTTACCGGATAAATCATATTTTTTCGGTAGCTCAAGGAATAGCGTTATCGGTTATACAGTCGTGGGAAATATCGCGGTAGCGCTTGGCGACCCTATAGGCCCGCCAACCGAAATCGAAGAGGCAATTGCGGAGTTTCGAAAGTTTTGTAACCACCACGATTAGTATCCCGTCTTCTTTCAGGTAACGGAGGAGTTTCTCTCTATTTATACGCGGCTCGGCTTTGAAAAATTGAAAATTGGCGAGGAGGCGATAATTGATCTCGCCACTTTTAGCCTGGAAGGTGGTGCCATGAAGGCCGTACGCCAGGCGGTGCGCCGCGCTCAGCGCCAGGGCTGCCGCGTGCAGTTCTACCAGCCGCCGCTGGGCGATGCCCTGTTAAAGCGGCTCAAGGTTATCTCTGACGCCTGGCTAAAAAGTCAACACGGTACAGAAAAACGGTTTGCGCTAGGCTGGTTTGATTACAATTATCTCCAGGAATGTCCGGTGGCAACCGTAGTAGGAGCGGCAGGGAAGGAGATTGCCTTTGCTAACGTTGTCCCCGCGTATCAGAGCCGGGTGGGGACGATTGACCTGATGCGCCGCCTTCCTGACGCACCGAACGGCACTATGGAACTCTTATTCGT
>NZ_JBRAIN010000113.1:0-4860 GCF_052743955.1 Thermodesulfitimonas sp. | reverse complement strand
GTTGTCCGTCTTCGTGAGCGTGCCCCATTTAGCGACGCACAATTTTCTGGGCAGATAACCGGGGTAATTTCACCGCGCTGGTAACGTTACGGGCCACCAGGTTTTCGCGAACAGCTTGCTTCAATGCCCCGTTGATCACCTATGAAAGAGGTAAATCATCCTGGTCGAGAGCTCCTCTTTGTTGTCAAGCCTCCCGCTTTCCAGTTTGTGGATGTAAAATGGTTAGTGTAAAGTTACTGTAGGAATCCTGGAGAGTATGAGATTCCTACGGTGGGTTGACGTGGTCTGAACAACCTTTTTAGGAACGTCTCTTCGTCTTCTGTGGTAAAGATAGAAGCAAAGTGCGCGGGGGAAAAAGGGCGCGGTGCGATTGACCAGGGACCGCTTCCTGGTAGTAATCGAGGAAGCCGTCAGCAACTGCGCCGCTTATTCGCTGGATCTTCCAGGCTATGTAGAGCTAGTAGAAGGGAGAACCTAAAATGTCCGTTGACCGGTTGGTGGAAGAGTTCAAGAAGCTTACACCCCGGGAACAGAAGGAGCTGCTCCGGCGGCTAAGCGCCTTCGTCACCGTCCGCAAGAAGAGGGCGCGGGGCGAAGAGGACCCGCTTGCCGCGATCATCGGGATTTTCGACGGTCCGGGTACCGGCTCAACGACTTACAAGGAGGATCTCTACGGTGGCGCCCGTCCCCTCTAAGGTGTTCGTGGACACGGGTGCCTTCATCGCTTTGCTGGACAAGCGGGACAGGTTTCACGAAGCAGCCAAGGCCTTTTACCTGTCGGTAACTAAAAAGGCGAGCCTGGTTACCACTCTCCTGGTGGTGGCGGAAACCTACACCTGGCTCCGCTACCATGGCGATTTCAACCTGGCGTTGCGGTTCCTTAAGGCGGTCGAAAAAGCTTCGGAAAGCGGGACACTCACCGTGATCTACCCCGACGCGGCTATTTGTGAGAAGGGGCGTGTGGTAAAGTGCAGCCTGCACCCGGTTGTCCCGCGGGAAAGTTAAGTCCTCGCTGCTTCGGTTGCTTGCTTGGTGGAGCGCCCGGTCCGGCGCGGATTTTACCGGTCTGCCTATGTCCCGCTCCCTCCCCGCCCGCCTCGCCTCTAGTACCTTTCCCCAGGCGCCGGGTCGACGCCGTAATCCGACCCTCGGCCACTAACTCCTGGATTGCCCGGTTGATTGTGGCGGGGTTTGTTCCAAGCTCATCAGCCAAAAGGAAACGGTTGCGCGAAGTCACGGTCTTTTCGCCGGACGCCTTGAGGAGCTTTAAGAAATCTTCTTTTGCCCGGTCGCGCTTCCGGAGCTTCTTCCCGCCCGGTTTTTCAGAAATCCTCTGGTATCGGAAGCTGATCCCGGATAACAGTGAAAGCCACCTGTTACTGGGCCCGCGATATTTAGGGTTATAAGCGGAACGGACCTTGGCCGCGACTTGGTTTGCTGGCAGCGGGGGCTTATTTTTGCGGTTCCACGCCAAAAGTTCCTTAAGGATTTATACGCGAAAATCCTTCGGGCTAGGGGGTTTGGCAACAGGCCCATCACCGAAAACGGGGCATTCTCTGGTCGCCTCGCGGAACCCGGGCGGGTAGCGGCAGGACTCTCTCTGTTTTTTGTCGAACCAAGAGCGAGCGGGGGTGTTTTCCGCTAGTAGGAGCGCGGGTGAGATGCTGGTGCAGAAAGTGCTGCCCGGCCGAGCGGGGGGAGCGCTTACCGGAAAATGCTGCGCGAATATGATGTGGCGGTGATCGGGGCGGGACCTGCGGGGTGCATTACCGCACGAGAACTGGCATGCCGTGGCGTCAGGGTGCTGCTCCTTGAAGCCAAGAGGGTTCCCAGGTATAAGCCTTGCGCCGGGGGCCTGACCGGAAAAACACTGCGCTTTTTGGGGACCCTTCCGCCCAGCGTTCCCTGCTAGCCAGTTGAGGAACTCGTCGTAACCCACAGGAGAAAAACATTAGCTGTTATCAAATGCCGGTTTGCTGTGGTGAAGAGGTCCGCCTTCGACGCCTGGCTGGTCGAGCAGGCGGCCGGGGCAGGCGCGGAGTTTCGGGAGGGAGAACGAGTCTTGTCCGTTGCGGGAAACCGAATCGAGACGAGCCGGGGAACTTACCGCGCCCGTGTGATCGTGGAGGCCGATGGGGCGAACAGCCTGGTGGCTAGATCCGTCGGCCTTGGCCTGCCGCCGCGGGGGCTCGCCGTGGGAACAGCCGTTTCCTGGCCCGGGCCGGGGGAAAGGGTTCTGGTCGAGCTCGATTTTCCGCCCTGCGGCTACGCCTGGATTTTCCCCCACGGTGACGGAACAGCCTCGGCGGGTGTCATTTCGTGGCGGCCGCGCCTGCCTCTCCGGTCTTACCTGACAGCCTTTTTTGAGCGGTACCGTCTCCGGGCCTTGCGGGACATCAGCGGGTGGCCGGTACCCCAGGGCGGCCGAAGACGGCAGATTGTCCAGGACAACGTCCTTCTGGCAGGCGACGCTGCCGGGCTCGCCGATCCTTTTTCGGGGGAGGGCATCTTCTACGCGCTGCGGAGCGGGCTCCTGGCGGCAGAGGCAGTCCTAAAGCACCTTGCGGAAGGAGCGGATCTAACGGAATACCAACGCAACATTGCGGCGATCCTCCTGCCGCTGCTCGCTTCCTCTCGTCGGCTGGCGAAGACCTTCTACCCTGCTCCTTTGTTCCTGCAACGGTTACTTGTTTTCCTCGGCCGTCATCACCTGCCCGCCCTCCTGCAACTGTGAAGCGGCCCGCCTTGAGCCAGAGGATATGTTTAGAGAGACCGAGATGATTTCGGGTGGCTGAAGATAAACCGCTGGTGGTATGCTTCGATCTCGCCGGTGTGCTTGTTGACCACCGTAACCTGTTGCCGTAGCGGTCGGCGAACTGCGGAAGCTGTTGTGGTTGTGAAAATTTAGGTAGGAAATCATGATGGTTGTGGTGAAGTAATAAAGCAAAGGAAGTAGATAATTATTATTGTTTGCGTAGATGTGGGTCGAAGTGCGGTGATCTTATCAAGGGGATTGGGATCGTAATTCGGGCTTGACTCTCATTGAACAAGGGGGGACTACAGACGATGCGCGTTTTAATGGTTTACCCCAAATACCCAGACACCTTCTGGAGTTTCAAATATGCTCTGCGATTCGTCGGCAAAAAGGCGGCATACCCTCCGTTGGGACTCCTCACCGTCGCCGCTATGCTGCCTGCCACCTGGGATAAGAGGCTGATTGACTTGAACGTGACGCAGCTATCCGACGAAGACTTGAAATGGGCCGATTATGTTTTTGTCAGCGCGATGGAGATCCAGCGCGGCTCTGCAAAGGAAGTCCTGGCGCGCTGCCGCTCCCTGGGCGTCAAGACCGTGGCGGGAGGCCCCCTCTTTACCGCCGAACCGGAGGCCTTCACCGAGGTTGACCACCTGGTTCTGAACGAAGCCGAAGCTACGCTACCCGAGTTTCTGGCGGATCTGGAGAGAGGATGCGCGCGGCATATTTACGCCAGCAGCGCGAAACCCGACCTCTCCCTTACGCCGGTGCCGGCATGGGAACTGATTGACTTTCGAGACTACGCCTCGATGAGCATTCAGATTTCTCGCGGCTGCCCTTACGACTGCGAGTTCTGCAACATTACCTCGCTCTTCGGGCGTAAACCCCGCTTAAAACGAAAAGAGCAAGTGCTGCGCGAACTGGACGCCCTTTACCATCGCGGCTGGCGGGGGAGTGTCTTTGTCGTCGACGATAACTTCATTGGCAATAAGGCCCGGCTAAAAAGCGAGATTCTTCCGGCTCTGATCGAGTGGATGGACAACCACCGTCATCCTTTTGTTTTTATCACCCAAACATCGATCAACCTGGCGGATGACGAAGAGCTGATGGACCTGATGCGGAAAGCAGGGTTCGTCCACGTTTTTGTGGGGATCGAAACACCGAGCGAAGAGAGCTTGAAGGAGTGCAACAAGTTCCACAACCTGCACCGCAACCTCCTCGCCGCGGTGAGGCAGATCCAGAATCACGGCTTTCAGGTAAGTGCGGGGTTCATCGTAGGCTTTGACAGCGATACTCCCTCTATTTTTGAACGGCAGATTAACTTCATCCAGAAGAGCGGCATCGTCACCGCTATGGTAGGCCTGCTCAACGCCCCCCGGGGGACGAGGTTGTTCGAACGCCTAAAGCGAGAAGGGCGGCTCCTACATAATTTTTCGGGCAACAACACCGACTTCTCCCTGAACTTCATCCCTAAAATGAACCCTCAGGTGTTGCTGGACGGCTACCGCAGAATTGTCACCACCATCTACGCACCGGGAGCGTATTATCAGCGGATCTGGGAGTTTTTCCGGGAATTCAGGCCAGCCAGAAGAGCCGGTATAAGGCAACTGCGCTTGTGCTACTTGACGGCTCTCTTCAAAGCGATGTTTTACCTAGGCGTGCTCGACAGGGGCCGGAAACACTACTGGCAATTGCTCATCAGGATGCTCTTCCGGCGGCCGCGTTTGCTTCCGGAGGCCATCACCTTTGCCATTTACGGCTTCCACTTCCGGAAGATTTACTTCGACCGTAGTTCAAACTGCTTCTAATAAGCCTCCTTTGCCTTGATATTGGTGTTCTCCTATTCTCCTCGGGAGAAACAGTACGCTGCCTCAGCGGCCGGGCGGTTCATTCCGGGGATAGCGGTCAGCTCGTCCCCACCGGCGCGGCGGGCGGCCTCCATATGTCAGTAAACCGGTAGGGAAAACTCTGTGTTCCAGGAGGGCTCAGCCGGTAGGCGCAAGTATGAGTAAAATGTTTTCGGGGGAATAGAGGCTCAGGTACAAGGAGAAGAGGGCTCTTCCTTTCGAAATAGGGTTATATGGCAGAAACCCAAGAGAAAGGAG
>NZ_JBRAIN010000112.1:0-4870 GCF_052743955.1 Thermodesulfitimonas sp. | reverse complement strand
AAGACAAATAAAGACCCAGCGGCTAGCGTCCGCAACTTCAGGATGTAAGGACTTTAATTAAACTTCTAAAACAATAAACCTGGAGCACGTGCTAGCTCTTAAAAGCCTCCCTCTCCCCGCTCCCGGTACTGCAGCGCCTCGGCGATGTGTGCCGTGCCGATCGCTTCGGCGCCTTCCAGGTCGGCGATGGTCCGGGCCACTTTTAGTACCCGGTCGTAGGCGCGGGCGCTTAGCGCCATTTGCCGGAAAGCTGCCTGCAACATTCGCTGCGCCTCCCGCGTCGGGCCGCAAAAACGTCTGACCTGAGTACCCGTCATCGCCGCGTTACAGGTGACCGGTGTGCCCCGGAAACGCTCCCGCTGGACCGCCCTCGCCCCCTCCACGCGCTGGCGCACCGCCGCCGAGCTTTCCCCAGCCGGTTCGCCGGCCAGCTCCTCAAACCGGACCCGCGGAACGGTAATGCAGATATCGATCCGGTCGAGCAGCGGCCCGGAAAGGCGGCTCCGGTAACGCTGCAACCGCGCCGGCGAGCAGGTGCACTCTTTCTCCTGGTCCCCGTAAAACCCGCACGGGCAGGGGTTAGCAGCGGCAACCAGCATGATCCGCGCGGGAAAGGAAACCGCGGCTGCCGCCCGCGAAACGGTTACGATCCCGTCCTCCAACGGCTGGCGCAGGGCCTCGAGCGCTTCTTTGGAAAATTCGGGGAATTCGTCGAGAAAAAGAACACCGTGGTGGGCGAGGCTCACTTCCCCTGGGCGGGGATAGCGGCCGCCCCCGACGAGCGCCGCTGGCGAAGCGGTGTGGTGGGGCGCGCGGAAGGGTCGCTCCCGCAAAAGCGGCTCGCCCGGAGGTAAAAGGCCCGCCAGACTATGGATTTTTGTCACCTCGAGCGCCTCCGCGAAAGTCATCGCCGGCAAAATGGTAGGCAGCCGCCGCGCCAGCATCGTCTTGCCCGTTCCCGGCGAGCCTATCATGAGCACGTTGTGCCCGCCGGCCGCCGCCACTTCAAGCGCCCGCTTAGCGTAAAACTGGCCCCTAACCTCGGCAAAATCGAGCGTCGCTTTCCGGGGTTCACCCGCCGCCAGGTCAACCCTGCACGGCGCAAGCTCTTGCTCCCCGGCGAGGAACTGCGCCAGCTCCTGCAGATTTTCCACGGGATAAACCGTGGCCCCCGCCACCAGCGCCGCCTCGCTGGCGTTTGCCGCCGCTACCACCACCTCGTTCGCCCCGTGCTCCACCGCGGCCGCCACCGCCGGCAGCACCCCGTAGACCCCCCGCACCGTTCCCTCAAGCGAGAGTTCGCCAAAATAGACGAACCGCGCCGCGGCTTGGGCCGGTACCTGCCCCGTGGCCGCTAAAATGCCGGCCGCTAACGCCAAGTCGTAACCCGGTCCCTCCTTGCGAATGTCAGCCGGGGCTAAGTTTACCGTAATCCGCCCGAGGGGAAAGGTGAAGCCGGCGTTTTTCAGCGCCGCCCGTACCCTGTCACGCGCCTCGCGGACGGCCGTATCCGGAAGCCCCACAATCTCAAAGGCGGGCAATCCCCCGCCGATATCGACTTCCACCCGCACCAAATACCCCTGCAGGCCGTAAAGCGCCACGCTTTTAACTACCGCGAGCAACTGCCCTTCCTCCCCGTAATTTCCAAGCCTCAATTCGCCGTAACCGGCGCGGGTTCCTCCTGCTACCGGCGAAAATTCGCCTTCTCAACGGCTCGCTCGCGTGGTATCCTTTACCTAACGCTGCCCGGACGCGCGACGGATAAACGGCCGGGGAGAAATGGAACAATAGCTAAAAGCTGAGGTGACGCCAGTGACAACACTTTTAAAGGCAGTAAAGGGGCACGAGATATGGCTGCTGCCGGAGGCCAACCACGGCCACAAAGGCCACGAACTTCGCTGCCGGCTCTTTTACGGCCACGCGATGCACCCGAACGGGCGAGCAGCGACCGACCGTCTCCGGGCTTGGGCCGTCGATCCGGGGGGCGAAAGGATTAGTCTCCCGGTCACCGAAAACGGCGACCACCACCTCGTCCGGCTGGTGCCGGAGCGGGAAGGGCTCTGGGCGCTGGTCGCCGAAAATGACGTGGGGCCCATCGTGTTAACCAAGGGCGGACTTTACAAACCTGGCACGCGCCAGGAGTACCCGGACGCCCGCGAGGCCGCCTGCTACTACCAGTACGCCAAAACTTACCTGCAGGTCGGCCACTTTTGCGCCGCCTGCGGCGACCTCTTCAAGCAGGCCGATGTTAGCTTCTTGGGGAACGAACTCGAGATCATCCTGTCGCCCGGCGATTACCGCGCCGGTAGCGAGGTCACCCTCCAGGTGCGCTACCGCGGCGGGCCGCTCCCCGGCGCACTCCTCTGCGCTAACTGGAGCCTGAGCGAAAAAAGGGACTGGCCGCTGCGCGTTCCTACCGACACTCAGGGCCGGGCAACGATCCGCCTCGCAGCAGGCGGCCACTGGCTCTTCTACGTCCGCCACACCGACGCCGGCCGTGGTGTGCCGGGCGAGTACGAAAAACGGGTGGTCAGCGCCACCCTAAGCCTGTACGGCGTCCGGTAAACTTTTACATCAAAACCCGGGGCCGCGGCACCCGCAAAAACCGCACCAGCGCCGCCGCTGCTTCCTCGCGTTTCACCACCGCCGTCGGGCCGAACTCGCTACCCGACCACGGGAAAAGCTTCAGCCCCCAGGCCAGCGCCGCGTAGCCCCGGTCCGTTGCCGGTACGCGCGCGGCGTCCCGGCAGGGCAAACGGTAAAGCGCGGGCAGCTCCGCCACCGGCCGGTAACCGAGGCCGCGCACTAACAGCCGCGCTAACTCCAGGCGCGTAACCGGCCGGGCCGGCGCCGCCTCCTTGGCTTCGATAATCCCGCGCAGCTGGGCCTGTTCGTAGGCCCCGCTGTACCAAGGCGTCTTCTCCGCCGCCTGCGGCACCGCGACCGGACTTTGCGCCGCCACTAACATCGCGACTAATTCCGCCTGTGTCACGGCGTCGCGCGGCCGGAAGCGCCCCTGGTAGCCGGTGACGACACCCGCTTCCTTCAGCATGGCGATCTCCTTGGCGAAGGGGCTGTCTGTTGTGTCGCTGAAGGTGGGAGCTGGTTTCACCGCCACCGTATTCCCCTCGTAGTCGACGAATTCGCCGCGCTGCGCGTCCAAAAAGAGACCCGCAGAAGGCAGCTTCAAGGCATATACTAGGTATACCTTCGCCTTCTTCCACCCGTAGGGGTCGGCAGGACCGGCGAAAATCTCCGCCGGAGTACTGGGTACCAGCCGGACGTAGCGCAGCTCAAAACCGAAGCTGTCCAGGTAGCGGTCGAGCGCCACTCCCGGCGAAAAGGCTTCTGCCGGCGGCGGGAAGGCGGCTTCCACCCACTGCCGCTGGTAGCCCACCACCTCGCCCGTCACCGTGTCCACCTGGACCGCGAGAAAGTTGGCGGCACAGGGGATATCGTTCTCAACGCGCTGGTACTGGAAGTTAAAGACCGGGTGAAGGTTCAGGAAGCCGGAAAGCTGCTGCTCTTTCAGGCGCACGCGCCCTACCAGCGCCGGCGCCACCCGGTGCAGAAACGCCGCCGCGACCCCTTGCGCCGCCTCCTGGCTCAGCTTCGCCTCTTCCTTCTTGGCCGGCACCCCGCCGCGCAATTCCTCGCTATCCGTCGAACTTATATAGAGTTGCAGCAACTCCCCCGTAGTGGCACTAACCGTCGCGTCAATCCGCAGCCGGCGCTCGCTATCGTCGAAATGGAGCTCCCAAGCCTTCTCCCGCTGCCACGGCGCCCCAGCGGTAAGGCTGCTCTGGGTCAGGGTCGCCCTCGCTGCCTGCGGCACAAAACCGCACACGACCTTAACCGCCTCCGCCGCCGTGATCAGGTCCGCGAGGGACTCCACCTCTTCCTGCTCGGCGGGCGTGAGCGGCTCCCTGCCACCCCTTCTCGTCATCATCCCTAAATCCCCGAAGGGCCCAAAGGCAGGCGCCATCCCCGCAAACACCTTTCCCGTAAAGGCGTCAACCGCCAATTCCCCCGGCTCCAAGGCGTAAACCAGCCGGGGATGGCGCTGCCGCTCAGGATCCTCCGGCGTGATGGGGACAAGGTACTCTAAGTGGGGCTTTACCTGCTCCCAGTAGCGGCGCAGCGCCTCGTCCCGGGAGAGTATCCCCTTAGGATCCGGAAAATCGTCGGCCGGTACCCAGTTCAGCATGTACTCCACCGGCTCCTTGCTGTTCCCATCGATCACCACCCGCACCCCGTTTTCGGGAAAAGGAATTCCGTTTACGTAGCAGACAAAAACAAAGGTGTGCCGCGAAAGGTCCCAGGGCTGCTCCTGTAGCGGCTGCAGGCGTAAAGACGCCCACTTTTGCGGCGCCAACTTCTTCACCAGCGCCACCGCCACCGGCTGGACCTCCTCCCGGGTGTAACGCGGTAGCCGGCCGTCCGGCCCTCCGGGAGCCCCGAAGCGGTGAAAACTTGTGATCTCGCCAGTATTCGCGTCCACAGTAACGCCAAAATTGCTAAACCCCTTCGGGCTGAACCAGTTGAGCTGCCAGAAACTACCCATCGGCCCCTGCTCGAAACCAAAGTTGAAAACGGTACACTCCGGTGGAACGCTGAGGTTCGCCCGCACGGTCCGGACTGCCTGCTCTAAGGAGACCGGAACGTTCTCTCCCTGGCCCCAGGCAGGTGCGGCCGCCAACCCAAAAACCGCACCCATCAGAAGGAACCACCAGAAACGACGCATCCTCCCACCCCCGCAGCAAATGATTTTAGCAAAGTTTTCTGCGGGTATCTTATATTTCCTGCCATAACAGTAAAATTTTGGCCTTGTCCCATTTCGGGTGGCACTCACGTTGACCACGCCGTTTTC
>NZ_JBRAIN010000111.1:0-5095 GCF_052743955.1 Thermodesulfitimonas sp. | reverse complement strand
TTTCGCCAGTCAGGCGCGCAAAGAGGGCTACGAGCAAATCGCGGCGGTTTTCCAGGAGACGGCAGATAACGAGAAGGAGCACGCCAAGCGCATCCTGAAATTCTTGCAGGGCATCGGGACGACGGCGGAAAACCTCAAAGCCGCGGCCGAAGGCGAAAACTACGAGTGGACGGCGATGTATCCCGAGTTTGCGCGGGTGGCGGAGGAAGAAGGTTTTCCGGAAATCGCGGCTGTACTCCGGAAGATTGCCGAGACGGAGCAGCACCACGAGGCGCGTTTCCAAGCGCTCCGCCGCAACCTCGAGGAGGGAAAGGTTTTCAAGCGCGAGGGGGCGGTGCGCTGGAAGTGCCGCAACTGCGGCTATATTCACGAGGGACCGGAGGCGCCGGCGGTCTGTCCGGCCTGCGCGTACCCGCAAGCGTATTTTGAGCAGCTCTGCGAAAATTATTAAGGGGCGGTTTTGGCGGCCAAGCGCGGCGGGCCCCCGCCGTGCTACGGGCTTTCCGTATCGGGAGGCTCTTGCGGGCAGGCGGAGAGGGTTTGGGGCGCGTTCAGCTTTCGGGCGAAGGTGAGGAAGCCGGTGTGCCCCACCATCCGGTGGTGCGGGCGCACGCTGCGCCCGGCAATATGCCAGTCCCGCACCAGCACCTCGATGGTTTCTACCAGCGCGTAGTTGCCGGCATCCTTAAGAGCGTTAACGAAGGCGTCTGCCTGGGTGATCGAGGGCACGTAGGCCGAGACGATGCCGCCCGGGGCGAGGGACTTCTGGAGCGTTTCCAGAACCCGCCACGGTTCCGGGACGTCGAGAAGGACGCGGTCGAAGCCTTTTTCTTCGATGGGTTGGTAAATGTCGCCGCGCTTTAAAGTTAGCTGCGGCGTTGCGCCGAGGAACTCCCGGAGGTTTTGGGCCGCATGGTCGAGCATATCCTGGCGGACGTCGTAGGCAACAATCACGCCGCTAACTCCTATCTGGCGCGCCACCGCTAAGAGCAGGGCCCCGCTGCCGACCCCCCCTATAAGGACCTTAGCCCCGGGGAAAATATCTGCCCAGAGCAGGATGATTCCGGTATCTTTGGGGTAGATGATCCCGCTGATGCGTGGCATATTCATCGTGAAATCGGTCAGCGTCGGGTAGAAAACGTAAAACTTTGCCCCGCGGGAAGAGGTAACGACTGCGCCGGGTGCCGCGCCGATAACCGTATCGTGGACCACGTAACCCCGGTGGGAGTGAAATCTTCCGCCCGGAACGAGCCGCTGCAAGTAAGCGCGGCCTTCTTGGTCGATAAAGGCAACCAACTCTCCTGCTTGAAAAACCATGTTTCACCCCGGTTTAGGTTAAATTGTAGGATAAAGTTTACCATAAAGCACCCGGTAAAGCCAGCGGGCGGGTCTCGAAAGGAAGGGAAGGCTTTTTTAAAGTCTTGGATAGGACGCCTTGCCCGGGAGTGAAGCGGCGCCTTATCATTGAAAGGAGAACCCGAAAAAATTTACAGGAGGACGCCTATGTATTATCCTTTATTTGATGTCTGTCCGGTGCCGGCACTTAAACCCAATATCATCTCCCTGCTTCAGGACCGCGAACTTGCCCCCGGTGAAGAGCTTACTTTAGGGGAGTTCAGGAGCCAATCCTTAGTTGTGGCCTTTAGAACGAAAAGTAACGGGCGCTTTATCCTTTTTCTCGAAGAGTACCGTGACGGGGAGTGGGTGATAGCCGATAAGAGTGCCTGCTACGAAGGGGTTACCGTCTGGCAGTGCCTCTTGAAGAACGCGGTTTTCCGGCTGCGCGTTAAAAATCCGCCGCAGAATCCCGTTACGATAAGCCTGGATATGAACCTTTTCGAACCGTTGCCTAAGGAAGGGAATGAGGAAAGCGCGGGTGGTTAACGTGGATGAAGGCCAGGTAGTGGCCGTTTGTATTAGCCGCGAACGGGGCACGGCCAAGGAGAATGTGGGTGAGGGCTTCTTCGAGGAGGACTACGGCCTGCGCGGTGACGCCCACGCGGGGACGGTCCGGCAGGTGAGCCTGCTGATGGAGGAAAGCGTTCTCCAGGTGGCCCGGGAAACAGGAGTTCCGGCGCGGGCTGGGGATTTTGCGGAGAATATCCTTACCTGCGGCATTGACCTCCGGCGCCTTCGGCCCGGCGACCGGCTGCAAGTAGGAGAGGGTATTTTGGAAGTGGTCCAGATCGGGAAGGAGGTCAAGCCCCATCACTATTCCTTCCACGGGCTGCGGCTGCTTCCAAGTGAAGGGGTTTTTGGCCGGGTGGTGCGGGGCGGCCGGGTGCGGGCGGGTGACCCGGTGCGGGTCTTGCCGTGAACCGACGCGGGGCGAATCTCTTCCATGGCGGGACGGCAGGCTGTTGCGTGGATCGGCACGAGCGGTTACAGCTACACTCACTGGCGGGGGGTGTTTTACCCGCCGGAGCTGCCCGCCCGCGAGCAGTTACGCTTTTACGCCACGGTTTTTAACACCGTCGAGCTTAACGTCACGTTTTACCGCCTTCCCCGCGAAAGCACCTTTAAGGACTGGTACCAGGTTTCCCCGCCTGGTTTTTCTTTTACCTTAAAGGGAAGCCGTCTTATTACCCACCAGAAGCGGTTAAGTGATGTGGCCGCGACGGTGGCCCTTTTTTTCACCCGCGCGGCGCTGCTCGGGGGAAAATTAGGCGTGGTGCTGTGGCAGCTGCCACCCGGGATGCGCGCCGACTGGAAGCGCCTGGAAGAGTTTTGCGGGTTGCTGCGGGAAAATCCGGTGGCGAAGACGGTCCGTCACGCTTTCGAGTTTCGCCACCCAACCTGGTTTGCGCCGGAAATTTACGAAGTGCTGCGCGCTTACGGCTGCGCCCTTTGCACTGCTGACGCGCCGCGCTGGCCCTGCGTTGAGGTGATCACGGCCAATTTCGCTTACTATCGCTTTCACGGGCACGAGCGCCTTTACGCTTCTTCTTACCCACGGGAGGTGCTGGCGGTCTGGGCGGAAAAGATGGCGGCACACCTCGCTGCGGGCCGGGACGTTTACGCCTACTTCAACAACGACGCCGGCGGTTATGCCGTGGCCAACGCGCGCGCTAAAAGAGCTGCTGGCCGCTATGCTTTTACGTCGCTAAGACTGCCTGGTCCGTCTGTTAAAGATTGCGGCGTCGCTTAAGGGAGGATGGCAACCTGAAAAAAGAACTGGCAACACAACCCCTTGCGGCCCGTTTTAGGCCCCGGACCCTGGAGGAATTCGTCGGGCAGCGCCACCTGCTGGCCGAAGGGAAGCTCCTTTACCGGGCGATAAAAGCCGGGCGGCTAGGCTCGGCCATTTTTTACGGGCCGCCGGGCACCGGGAAAACGGCGCTGGCAGAGATCGCCGCCCGGACGAGCGGCAGTCCTTTTGTCCGCTTAAACGCGGCGCTTACTGCGGTGAAGGAACTGCGGGAGGTGGCGACGTGCGCCCAGCGGGAAGGTAAGCCGGTAGTCTTATGTCTGGACGAGATCCATCACCTCAATAAACTTCAGCAGGACGCCCTCCTCCCCTTTGTCGAGGAAGGGATCATTACCCTTATCGGCACCACCACTGAGAATCCCTACTTCGAGATTGTGGGAGCGCTGCGCTCCCGGGCTAAGATCTTCCGGTTTTAACCGTTGACCGCTGCGGACCTCCGGATAATCCTGGCCCGGGCGCTAGCGGATCCGGAACGCGGCTTGGGTATGTATGCCGTGAGGCTGCTGCCAGAGGCGATGGACCACTTGGTTAATGCCGCAGCGGGGGACGCCTGGGCGGCGCTGGGGGCGCTGGAGGTGGCGGTTCTGACCACCCCGCCGGGGCCAGACGGGGTCATTACCATCGATCTGCCGGTGGCGGAGGAGTGCATCCGCCAGCGGGCGCTGCAGTACGATAAGGCGGGCGATACGCACTACGATGTCGCTTCGGCCTTCATCAAGTCGATCCGGGGAAGCGATCCGGACGCGGCGCTGCACTACCTGGCCCGGATGGTGGCTGCCGGGGAAGATGTGAAGTTTATCGCGCGGCGGCTGCTCATCAGCGCCGCGGAGGATATCGGCCTTGCCGATCCCTGGGCGTTGCTTATCGCCCAGGCTGCCGCCGAGGCGGTGCAGTTCGTTGGGCTGCCCGAGGCCCGGATTATTTTGGCCGAAGCGGTGGTTTACTTAGCCTTGGTCCCGAAGAGCAACGCGGCCTACCGGGCGGTGGAGCAGGCGCTGGCGGACGTGACGCAGAAAGAAGCCGGTCCCGTGCCGCCACACCTGCGGGACGCAGTTACCACGGTGCTAAGTCCTTTGGCCACGGCGTGGGTTATAAATATCCCCACGACTACCCCGGTGGTTTCGTCGCGCAGGAATACCTGCCGGTGGGGCTGCGCGGCACCATTTACTACGAACCTACGGACCGGGGTGCCGAGGCGGTTTTAAGGGAGCGGCTGGAAAAATTGCGCCGGCTACGGGAGGGGAAGAAAGGGTAGCCGGCTTTGGCGCTTATTGCCCGGGCGGGTTTGACAGGTTTTCACTTTTTTCGCTATAATCGAAGGCGGGGGTGGACGGGTCCTGGTGGGCCTCCTGGTCTTCAAAACCAGCTGACGGGCCAAAAGTCCGTGGTGGGTTCGATTCCCACACACTCCCGCCAAAGCGTGCATAAAAATTACCTTCACCGGGAAAACTCACCTTAAAAGGCGAGGAGGTGAAGGTTCTATGGAACGAATGGAGCACGGGGAGCGGATAGCCCTGGAGAATTTCCCCAAGGAGCTGGCGGCAAAGATAAAAGAGGGCAAGGCCGCAGGGCTTTCCGACGAGCAGATTGTGGACGGGATTATTAATTTAGATGACGTGCTGGCCAGGTTTGTAAAGCCCGATTCGCCGGAAGAGGCGCTCCTCAAGGAGATGTGGCGGGCGGCTACGCCTGCGGAGAAGCGGACGATGGCGAATCTAGTGCTGCGGCTTGGCGCGAAGGTGGTTCCCTAGGTTTTTTGCAAAATAAACCACATGTTTCTTAGAAGGGGTTCCGTTACGGGGCCCCTTTTATTTTAGAATTTCAACCGCCTGGACTCAAGTTTGACAGCTAACCCGCATTTTGGGCGGCCCCAGGACCGGGAAGCCT
>NZ_JBRAIN010000110.1:0-5112 GCF_052743955.1 Thermodesulfitimonas sp. | reverse complement strand
GGGCAGAGCGTCATTGAAGGGGTGTCCCGACTTAAAGATGTCGACGTGATGTGTGATGTCTTGTCCCATCTGGGGGCCAAAACTGTGCGGAACGGCGCTACCCTTACCGTAGATACGGCAAGTTTACGGTTAGAAGAGATTTCGGAAGAATTGATGCGCCGGATGAGGGCTTCGGTGCTGGTCTTAGGCCCGCTTCTGGCACGGTTCGGCCGGGCGAGAATCTCCCAGCCGGGCGGTTGCAACATCGGGTCGTGGCCGATAGACTTGCACCTTAAAGGGTTACGGGCTCTGGGGGCGGAAATCAAAGAGCGCGCCGGATATATAACGGCAGAAGCTGGGAGACTAAAAGGGACGGATATCCATCTTGACATCCCAAGCGTTGGGGCTACGGAAAACCTAATGATGGCGGCAGTTTTTGCGGTTGGTACCACTGTAATCAGAAACGCGGCGCGAGAACCGGAAATTGTGGACCTACAAAACTTCCTCAACCGGGCCGGGGCGCAGATTCGGGGCGCTGGGACTTCTACCATTAAGATTGAGGGCGTAAAGTCCTTGCGTGGCCCGCAGGGGCACCGGGTTATTCCCGACCGAATCGAAGCCGGAACGCACATCATCGCTGCGGCGCCTACGGGCGGCGAAATGGTGGTAAAAAACGCGATTCCCGAACACCTGGAGCCGCTATTAGCAAAACTGCGCGAGGCCGGGGTGGGTATTCTGGTAGACGGAGATGCGGTGCGGGTTCGCCGGGAAGGGGTACTCAAGGCAGTAGATATCCGGACCATGCCTTATCCCGGCTTTCCCACCGACCTCCAGGCGCAAATGTGCGCTCTCCTATCGGTAGCCCGGGGAACAAGTGTCATAACCGAGACCGTTTTCGACAACCGCTTCAAGCACGTTCCAGAACTCCGGCGAATGGGGGCGGATATCTATACCGAGGGCCGGGCGATAATCATCCGGGGCGTCGAGCGGCTAACGGGGGCGCGCGTTGAAGCGCCGGACCTGCGGGCCGGAGCGGCGTTAGTGCTGGCGGGCTTAGTGGCGGAGAATACCACCGTGGTTGATAACGTCGGCCATATCGACCGGGGCTACAAAAAGATCGAGGAGAAGTACCGTTCTCTCGGGGCGGCTATCGAACGGCTCGTCTCCTGAGAGACGGCTTTTTGGGTTTTAGGGGGACAGGCTAACGTTGCGCTCTTACTTTGTAAGGTTGGGTATGGTAGAAAGACATCCGGCCAAACCAAACTTGATTGAGCGGGTTTGCCTTGTGGTCCTGCTGCTTTTTTGTAGCTTTGTACTTCTTAGCTCCCCTCTTTTTTCTATTCGTGAGGTCCAGGTGGAAGGAAATAAAGGGGTAGCGGCGAAGGAAATAACTGGTGCGGCACGTATTCCGCCGGGAGAAAACATCTTTCGGGTTAACCTAAAAGAAGCGGCTGTACGGGTAAAGCGGATTCCCGCCGTAAAAGAAGTTGTAGTTACCCGGTGCCTACCGAACCGGATCAGGATTAAAGTTTGGGAAAGGAACCCCGTAGCCTTCGTTCCGGGGAAGGACGGTTTATACGCGCTCGATGAAGCGGGTGTATGTATCGGCAGAGCAAGGGTTGATTGCCCCTTACCGGTCGTTACCGGAACCGGGAGTGCGCCGGCGCCCGGGAAAAGCCTGACCACCGAAGGTTACCGGACGGCAGTAATGGTTTTAAAGGCTTTTGACCCGAAGCTTACGGCGCGGCTTGCGGAGGTTCATGTGACGCCGTACCAGGTGGTTGAGCTTTTTACCAGCGAGGGCGTAAAAGTTTATTTTGGTCGTCCCGAGAAGCTTACAGAAAAAGGATTGATCCTTTCGCGACTTCTGGATGCCCTCGGTAACTACAAGGTGGCTTATATCGACCTGAAAGTTGCTGACAGGCCGGTGGTAAAGTTTATAACCGCGGGGGAGAAAAAGGGTGCGCACGATTCACTTAACAATACTGCTGGTTACCCTCTTTCTAGGGCTGCTACTCGCGGTCCAATTTCGGATTTACCAGGATATTGAGCGAACCGTGCCCATCCAGCGGGTCCAAAAGCTAACGGCTGAGGTCAGAGCGGCACGAGCGGAGCGCGACCGGCTGCAGGCGCAGGTTAACAGTCTCCGAGCCGAGCTCGACGCGGCTACGGCCCAGAAGGAGCTTCAGCCGCTTAAAAGTAAACTACGGGATTACCAACTGGAAGCTGGGATGGTTGCGGCAAGTGGGCCGGGCATCGAGGTGGTGCTAAACGACAGCAACACCGCCTTACAGCCCGGGCAAAACCCGAATCTGTACGTTCTGCATGACGAAGATATCCTCCGGGTCCTCAACGAACTGAAGGCTGCCGGGGCGGAGGTGTTGGCCATAAATGGAGAGCGACTGCTCGCCACCAGTGAGGTCCGCTGCACCGGCCCGACCATCTTAGTAAATAAGTCCAAACGGCTGGCAGCTCCTTTCCGGATCACCGCGATTGGCGATCCCGATACGATGATCAGTGCGTTAAAAATGCGTGGCGGGGTGGTCGATACCCTCCAGGAGCTTTGGGGCATCCAGGTTTCGATCCGGAAGCTTGCTGAGGTGAGCATCCCCGCGTACTCCGGGAGCCAGAAGTTCCTTTACGCGCATCCCTACCGGGAGGAAAGGTAAATGCTGAGGCGCTATCTTGCCGTAGTTTTTGTTTCGCTCGTCCTTGGTGTACTGGTAGTTTTTCAGTTCCGCACAACCAACCAGATTGAGCAATCTGTGCCTTACGACCGGGCCCACGAGTTGACGGTTGAGCTCAGAGCACTGGCTAAAGAGCGGGCTGGGCTGGAGGCGAAGCGGCGGGACCTAGAAGAAAAACTTGCCCGTGCTCGCCTCGGTTACGCGCAGGCCGAGGAAGCGATAAAAGCCGAGGTTAAAGATACCGGTATTTTAGCGGGGGTAACCCCAATGGTAGGACCTGGCGTGCGGGTAGTAGTAAGCAACCGGGGGGTAACTACCCCCCAGGGGGCTATCTTTGGTGTCTGCGACGAGGATCTGTTAAAAATCGTAAACGAGCTACGTGCTGCAGGGGCAGAGGTGTTGAGCATCAACGGCCAGCGGCTTCTTTCCACTTCGGAGATCCGTTTAGCAGGAGCGCATATTAACGTAAACCTCCAGCGGATCACGCCGCCTTACGAAATCATGGCTATCGGTGATCCGGTTGCCCTGCGGAGCAGTTTGGAAATCAAAGGCGGGATAGTGGAAACCCTGCGCGACTGGGATATCAACGTTACCGTGGAAACGAAAGACCGGGTCATTGTTCCGGCTTACCAGGGGCCTTTCCGCTACCAGTACGCGCGGCCGGTACGCGGACCAACGTAAAGCCGGGTGCGGCTCGGTTCGTTTTAGGTCGAAAAAAGATGTGGCAGCAAGGTGAATAGTGAAATTTGTCTGCGAGGAGGTAGGCTTAAGTGTGGCTTGGGATCTTCTTCGCCCTGGTCGGTCTGATTATCGGCACCGCTATCGGACTTAACGTGCCGCTGGTATTTCCGCAGGCCTACGGAAAATATATTGGGCTGGCGGTACTGGCAGCGCTTGACTCGGTCTTTGGCGGCATAAGAGCTTCGATGGAAGACCGGTTTGACGACGTTATTTTTCTTAGCGGCTTTTTTGCGAATGCCCTTCTGGCCGCCGGGTTAGTTTTTCTCGGTGATCGCCTCGGGGTGGAGCTTTACACGGCCGCGATAGTGGCTTTTGGCGTGCGACTTTTCCAGAACTTAGGGGTCATTAGGCGTCACCTCTTGAAAAAGTAAAATTTGTCGTTTTAGGAAAAAGGATTTGCCAAACCCCACGTGGAATTTTTTATGGGGTTTAGCTCCCTAGGTTGGCTTTTATCGGCGTGGTTAAGGTTTTTCTGCGATTTGGAGAGGGGAGGACATAGAAGGTGATCGACATCGAACTCGATCTGGATAGGTTTGCAAACATTAAAGTGATTGGCGTTGGCGGTGGCGGCAGCAACGCCGTAAATAGGATGATTACCGCGGGAGTAAAGGGAGTTGAGTTTATCGCCATCAATACCGATGCTCAAGCACTGGCAATGTCCCAGAGTCCGAATAAGATCCAGATCGGGGCCAAGCTGACCAAGGGGCTAGGAGCAGGGGGGGATCCCGAAATCGGTGAAAAGGCGGCGGAGGAGAGTAAGGACGAGATAGCGGCGAGTCTTAAAGGTGCCGATATGGTTTTCGTAACTGCCGGCATGGGTGGCGGCACCGGCACGGGGGCGGCGCCCATCATAGCTGAACTAGCTAAGGAGCTGGGTGCCCTAACGGTAGGTGTGGTAACCAGGCCCTTTACTTTTGAGGGGCGGAAGCGGCAGCTCCAGGCGGAGACCGGAGTCAATCGCTTGCGGGAGCGAGTTGATACGCTGATCACGATCCCGAACGACCGGCTTTTGCAGGTGATCGATAAAAACACCTCTATGATCGAGGCCTTCCGGATTGCCGACGACGTACTGCGCCAGGGGGTGCAGGGGATCTCCGACTTAATCGCTGTCCCTGGGCTCATTAACTTGGATTTTGCTGATGTGCGGACCATTATGAAGGACGCAGGTTCTGCGCTGATGGGCATCGGCGTGGCGCGGGGTGAAAACCGGGCGGTTGAGGCGGCCAAAGCAGCGATCTCCAGTCCTCTTCTGGAGACGAGTATTGAGGGAGCGCGGGGGGTCCTCCTTAATATGACGGGCGATCCCTCGATGCGGCTTTTGGAGGTTAACGAATCGGCACAGATCATCGCTCAGGTAGTTGATCCGGAGGCCAACATTATTTTCGGCGCGGTGATCGACGAGAGTCTTAATGATGAGGTGCGGGTGACGGTAATTGCCACCGGATTCGAAAGCAGGCCGGCTAAAGCGAGCGTGGACCCGGGGATCAAGCTCTTTAACCAGCACGAAGATATTGATATTCCGGAATTTCTGTTGCGCCGTTCAAACCGGTAAGCTCTCTGGTTCGTTATAAAAGGATTGTGCTAATTCCATATCTTGACAGATTTTACTGTCCCGGCTCGGTATAATTGAAGCCGGGTTTTTAGTTTTTTAGGGTTAGCAACTGCTAAGAAAAATGTACTTAGATAAGGGCGTTTATGGTATAAT
>NZ_JBRAIN010000109.1:0-5137 GCF_052743955.1 Thermodesulfitimonas sp. | reverse complement strand
CCGAAAAACTCGGGGAGAATAGGAGATACGGCGTACTTTCAGCAGTGGAATCATGCTATGATTTTTTCGGGTTTTTACCGGGAGGCGGAAAATTGCTCTTCACCACGCTTACACTTACGGCGGCGCGGCAAAAGCTGGCGGAGCGCTTCCTCCCCCTGCCTTGCGAAGAGGTCCCGCTGGCGGAGGCGCTCGGGCGGGTGCTGACCGTGTCGGCACGGGCACGGGAAGACGTGCCGGGCTTTGACCGGGCAACAATGGATGGCTTCGCGGTTCGGGCTGCAGATACTTTTGGGGCCTCGGAGGGGCTGCCTGCCTATCTCCGGGTAACCGGCGAAGTGTTGATGGGCCAGGCTCCTGGCGGACGGGTTGGGCCGGGCGAGGCCTGGCGGATCCCGACGGGCGGGATGCTGCCGGAGGGGGCCGATGCTGTCGTGATGGTAGAACATACGGAGGAAGTTAGCCCGGATGTGGTTGCGGTCCTTCGCCCCGTGGCGCCAGAGGAGAACGTGGTCCGGCGGGGGGATGACGTCCGGGCGGGCGCGGTAATTTTGCCGGCGGGCAGGAGGTTGCGGCCGCAAGATATCGGGCTCCTTGCCGCTTGCGGGGTGGCGCGGGTGTCAGTCGCAAAACGACCTGTTGTCGGGATTGTCGGCACGGGCGACGAAATCGTGGGGGTTGAGGCGACGCCTGCGCCGGGGCAGGTGCGGGACGTGAATACGCCGGCGCTGGCTAGTGCAGTTCGCGCGGCCGGTGGTGTACCGTTGGTTTTCGGCGTGGTGCGGGACGAGTTGAACGCGTTGCAGGAAGTCTTAGCAAAGGCGTTGGCGGCGGCCGAGATGGTGCTGCTTACCGGGGGAAGCTCGGTTGGTGCTCGGGACCTGACGCTGCGGGCCATTGCGGCGCTTCCGGGGGCGGAAGTGCTCTTCCACGGGCTGGCGGTGAAACCCGGTAAACCCACGGTGGGCGCTGTAGTGAATGGAAAGTTGGTGGTAGGCCTGCCGGGCCACCCGGTTTCGGCCCTGGTGGTCTTTGAGTTCCTGGTCCGGCCGCTTTTAGAGCCGGAGAGGCTAGATCGTGTGCTGCTCAGGGCGCAGCTGGGTCGCTCGCTCCGCTCCGCGCCGGGGCGGGAAGATTATTTCCGCGCGCGCCTGGTGGTTCAAGATGGGGTCCTGGTCGCCGAGCCGATTCTGGGGAAATCAGGCCTTATTGCCACTTTGAGCGAAGCGGACGGACTCATCCGGCTGTCACTCGATGTTGCTGGGGCCGAGGCGGGCGAGATGGTGGACTTTTTCTTGCTTTGAGGGAGGGGCGGATGAAGCGCGAAATATTTCTTGAGGAAAAACCACTGGAGGAAGCACTGGCCGGATATTGGGAATTCCTGCGGGCACTGGGAGCCTTGGCGTCGGGGCCAGCAGAGAGTGTTCCCGTGGAGGCGTCCTGCGGCCGGGTGACGGCGAGCCCTATTTTCGCGGCGGTCTCGCACCCCCATTTCCACGCCGCGGCTATGGATGGGTACGCGGTGCAGGCCCGGCGGACTTTCGGGGCAACCGAGCAGCGGCCGCTGCGTTTGCGAGTGGGTGAAGAGGCGCTCCCCGTCGATACGGGCGACGTGCTGCCGGAAGGGTGCGATGCGGTGATCATGGTGGAGGATACCCATATGGTGGCGCCGGACGTGATCGAGATTACGGCGGCAGTTTTCCCTTACCAGAATGTCCGGGTCATGGGGGAAGACGTGGTGGCGACGGAGATGCTGCTTCCGGCGAACCACGCCATCCGGCCGGTGGATGTGGGGGCGCTGCTGGCGGGTGGGGTTACCACGGTGGTGGTTCACCCGCAGCCCCGGGTAGCACTCATTCCTACCGGCACAGAGGTGGTGGCTCCGGGAACGGCGCTTAAGCCCGGCGACATTGTCGATTTTAACAGCCCGATGCTGGCGGCAATGGTGCGGGAGTGGGGTGGGGTTCCCGTACGCTACGCGATCATTCCGGATGATTTCGCCGCCCTGAAAGAAGCGGTCTGCCGGGCGGCGGCGGAATGTGACGTGGTTTTGACCATCGCCGGGGCTTCGGCAGGACGGGAGGACTTCACCGCTGCTGTTGTGCGCGCGTGCGGGACCCTTTTTGCGCACGGGGTGGCCATCAAGCCGGGCAAGCCGGTCGTCCTCGGGGCTGTTGCGGGAAAGCCTTTTATCGGACTGCCGGGCTACCCGGTTTCGACGGTTCTGAACGCTGAACTTTTTGCCCGACCAGTCATCTTCGCCAAACAGGGGCGGGTGGTTCCGGACCGGGAGAAAGTGGCAGCAACTCTTTCCCGGCGGGTGGTCTCTTCTGCGGGGGTGGAAGAGTTTGTCCGGGTGAAGCTTGGGCGCGCTGGGGGAAAAATCATCGCTACGCCGCTCGGGCGGGGGGCTGGCCGCTTAATGACCCTCGTCCAGGCAGACGGGATCTTGCGGGTGCCGCGCTTCGCGGAAGGATTCGAAGCCGGCAGCGTGGTAACGGTGGAGCTTTTGCGCACCCGGCGGGAAATTGAGGAGACAATTGTTATTATCGGCAGCCACGATCTGGCGCTGGACATCATCGCCAACTTTCTGCGCCTGAAGTTCCCGGAGGCGACTCTCTCCTCCGCTCACGTGGGGAGTCTCGGGGGCCTGCTGGCGGTCAAGCGGGGTGAGGCGCACGCGGCGGGAACCCACCTTTTGGATGAGGAAACGGGGGAGTATAACGTCCCATATGTTAAGCGTTATCTCGCGGGCGTGCCCGTGGTGCTGGTAAATATTTCCTACCGGGAGCAGGGGTTCATTGTCGCGCCGGGGAACCCGAAGGGGATCAGGGACTTCCCTGACCTGCTCCGCGAGGAGGTCTGTTTTGTGAACCGGCAGCGCGGCGCAGGCACGCGAGTGCTCCTTGATTTTCACCTGCGCCGGCTGGGGCTTGACCCCCAACGGATCACGGGTCACCAGCGGGAGGAGTACACCCACATGGCAGTCGCGGCGGCGGTAGCGGGCGGCACCGCCGACGTGGGCCTGGGTATCAGGGCGGCGGCGGTAGCGCTCGGGCTCGACTTCGTACCGGTGGTAGAGGAGCGTTACGACCTTTGTGTCTTAAAGGAGCACTGGGAGAGCAAGGTGGGAGAGCGGCTGCGCGCAGTGCTCGGGGACCCGGAGTTCCGGGCGGCGGTGCTCGCCCGCGGGGGCTACGACCTGCGCGACTGCGGGCGGGTGCTTTACGTTCAGGAGTAAAACGTCCGGCTCTTGCGGCGGGGGCCTTGGCTTCGGGAAAGCATACTTTGACGGGAGGGATTGTGCGTGGAGCTCACGCATCTCGATGCTGCCGGACGGGCACGGATGGTAGCGGTAGAGGAGAAACTGGAGACCTTGCGGGAGGCGGCGGCTTTCGGGGCGGTGCGGGTGCGGCCCGAAACACTGCGCCTGATTGCGGCGGGAGAGGTGCCAAAGGGGGATGTGCTAGCGGTCGCGCGGGTGGCAGGAATTATGGCGGCCAAGGAAACGCCGCGGTTGGTGCCGCTCTGTCACCCGGTGCGGCTTACAAGCGTGGCGGTAGATTTCATGTTGAACGAGGCGGCAAGCCGGGTGGAGATAACGGCCCGGGTGAAGGTGGTGGACCGGACCGGCGCGGAGATGGAGGCGCTGACGGCGGTTGCGGTGGCTGCGCTGACTTTATACGATATGGTCAAGGCGGTCGACCGGGAAGCGGTGATTCAGGAGATCAGCCTGGAGTATAAGGCGGGCGGGAAGAGCGGGGTTTACCGGCGCGGCGGTGCGTAGCAGCGGACTTTTTAAGGTTTAAAAAGGAGGGATCGCCTTGTTCCGGGTTGCGGTGCTAACGGTGAGCGATAAAGGTGCCCGGGGTGAACGGGAAGACTTAAGCGGGCAGGCAGTGAAGGAACTGGTGGCGGGCCAAGGCTGGCAGGTAGACGAGATCCGAATTGTGAGTGACGACCTGGCAGCGATCACAGGCGCGCTCCTCAACTTCGTTACGGCAGGCGTGGACCTGGTTTTAACCACGGGCGGTACGGGGCTGGGCCCCCGTGACAATACACCGGAAGCGACCCTGGCCGTGATTGAACGGGAGGTACCGGGGCTTGCCGAGGCGATGCGGTGGGAGACCTTCAAGATTACCCCCCGCGCCATTTTGAGCCGGGCCGTGGCCGGCATCAGGGGGAAGACGCTGATCGTGAATCTCCCGGGGAGCCCGCAGGCGGTCCGGGAGTGCCTCGGGGTGATTTTGCCGGTTCTCGGCCACGCGCTGGGGGTGCTGACGGGTCGGGAGCAGGAGTGCGCGCGTAAAGAATGAGCGGGCAAACGAATTTGGCGAAGGAGGCAGAAAAAAATTTGGCCGGTTCTCTTTCAGATCGGTAATTTTGCGGTGCACAGCTACGGCGTAGTGCTGGCCGTGGCCGTTTTAGTGGGACTGCTAGCCGGGGAGCGGGAGGCGAAGCGGCGGGGGATCGACCCGGACTTCGTCTTTAACCTGACCATACTCCTCGTTGTTGGTGGCATAATTGGGAGCCGCATTGCCTATGTGTTGATTGAGTGGCCCTACTTTGCGGCGCGTCCCCAGGAAATTTTTCGTATTTGGGATGGCGGCCTCTCCTTCTACGGCGCGGTAATCGTGGCGGTTCCCTTAGCGTGGCTTTACGGCCGAAAAAAGGGCTTGCGCTTTGGCGATGTAGCCGACATAGCGGCTTTTGGGGCGGCGGCGGGCTACCCCTTTGCCCGCATCGGCTGTTTTTTGAACGGCTGCTGTTACGGGAAACCGACTACGGTTCCCTGGGCGGTGGCCTTCCCCTTTGACGGCGTGCCCCGCCACCCGACCCAGCTTTACGCTGTGCTTATCGGGGCGCTGATTTTCGGCGCGCTCCTCTATTTCCGCCGGCGCCAGCGTTTTGCGGGGCAGTTAGCTATTCTCTACCTAATTTTTTATAGTGCTTATCGCTTTTTCATTGATTTCTTCCGCGTCTCGCCGCCGGCGGGTGCCTACCTTACCCTCGGCCAGGTCTTCAGCCTGTTAGTGGCCGGCGCGGCTTTGGTGGTCCTGGCAGTTAAGTGGCGCGATACACGGCCTTGACTTCCTCCCCAGGGCTTTGGCCCGGGGATTCCTTCAGGCGGTTCGTGCCG
>NZ_JBRAIN010000108.1:0-5161 GCF_052743955.1 Thermodesulfitimonas sp. | reverse complement strand
CGTTTTCTCCTCCCTCATACCCTCCAAAGATTCCTACAGTAACTTTACACTAACATAAGACTTTATGCTATCATAGTGAAGGGGGGGTATCCATGCACCGGTTTAGCGTGCGTTTGCAGGGTAGAAGGATGGCCCTGGCGGGCGTTATCTTCGGTCTTTTCCTGCTTGTGGTGGGTCTGGAACGGCACGAGGCGCTGGCGCTGCTCCACAAGGGAGCGCGCATCTGCCTGGAGTGCATCGGCCTTGGGTAGTGCGCTGTGTAGCGGCAAATTACGCCGCTTGCGCCGGTCCTCGCAGTTGGCTACGTTTATCCTGGCCAACGGCTACTGGCCGGGGTTGCTCGCGGCCACTATTTATCGGGGACCGGCCAAGGCCCTCTGTGTTCCTTTCCTTAACTGCTACTCCTGCCCGGCGGCCTTTTTCTCCTGCCCGGTCGGCGCCTTCCAGGGGTTCCTCGCGGCCACCCGTGCGGTTAGCCTTTACGTGAGCGGTTTTTTGCTGTTAACCGGCTTTGCGGCCGGGCGCCTTTTCTGCGGCTGGCTCTGTCCCTTCGGCCTCCTGCAGGAGTTGCTTGCCGGGAGGCGGGCCCGCTGGCGCCTCCCGGGCGTTTACGGACTCTTAAGGTACGCAGTGTTACTCCTGACCGTGCTGTTACCGGTTTTGTGGGTAGACAAAGCGGGATTGGCGGCACCTTACTTCTGCAAGTACCTCTGCCCGGCAGGCACGCTCGAAGCCGGGCTGGTGCTGGTGCTGGTGCGGCCGGAGCTGCGGGCGCTTGCCGGCTGGCTCTTCGTTTGGAAGGTGGCGGTGCTCGCGGGCTTTTTGGCGCTGATGCTTTTTATCTACCGCGTCTTCTGCCGCACCGCCTGTCCCCTCGGCGTTTTCTACGGGCTTTGCAACGGGGTAAGCCTGTGGCGGCTCGAGCGGGATGCTTCGCGCTGCACCGGTTGCGGTCTTTGCCGTGAGGTCTGCCCGGTCGGGGTGCCGGTAGATAAAAACCCGAACCATCCTGACTGCTTCCGGTGCCTAGAGTGCGTCCAGACCTGCCCCGTGGGGGCGCTCAGGTTTACCTGGAACGGGGCGGCAGGAAAGGAACGCTGGCGTTGCGAAGATTTTAGCGGAACCCGGTGCCTGGATAGATTATAGCGATACTCTGCGGGAGGGGTGAGGGGCGGGAATGAAACTGGTCAAGATGGCCGCGGTACTTATAGCGGTGGTGCTTCTCGCGGACCTGTGGGGTTGCCGGTTTACCGGTAGGCCGCCGGAGACGCGCGGTGACCGGGCACCGGCCTTCACGGCGTCGCTCCTGGGGGAAGGGAAAGAGGTCCGCGTCCCGGGCGATTTTGGGGGGCGGGCGGTGGTCCTAATCTTCTTTAGCCCCGGCTGACCCAGTTGTGTCCAAGAAGTGCTGCAGTTGCAGCCGTATTTACCGAAGTGGCAGAGCCAGGGGATCGCGGTCTTTTTGGTCACGCAGGAAGAGGGCCCTACAGCTACGTTTTTGGAAAAAATGCGGCTTTCTCTCCCGGTGCTTATTGATAGCCGTGGCGATGCTGCTGCGGCTTACGGGGTGATGAGCATCCCCCATACGGTCTGGATCGATAAGGCGGGCTTGATCCGGCATACGAGCGTGGGTTGGAACCAGCAGAAGCTTAGGGAATTCGAAGTGCTGGCCGCCGCGCTTGGTAAATAAGGCCCCGAAATTGTTGCGGCGCGGTGTGGGGGCGCAGGCATGGGAGCGCAAAAGGCACGCGATCTCATGGTAACAGTGGTAGCGGTGAAAGGCAGATGCCCGGTGTACCGGGAAGGCGACAGTTTCACGATTGCGGCGGGTTTTAAGCTTATGGCGGGGCAGCCCTTGTGCCTGCACGCGCTCGCGGTAATCCTCCCTTATTACGTGGCGCTCAGCCGCGGTGTCGCGCCGGTGGTGCTGGGCCTGGCGCGCGCGGGGGACGCTGCCTATCTGCAGTGCCCCGATCCGTGTGATTTGACGGGCGGCGGCACGGTGGTCTTTCGGGTAGAGCCATTACGGTAGGAGGGAACGGCGTGGATCCGCTGACGGTCATCCGGAAGTATTACGATCCGGATTCCGAGCTGTACGCGATTTTGGTAACGCACAGCCGTCTGGTCGCCCAACAGGCACTGGCGGTGGCGGCGAGAGTTGCCCACCTTGGCCCCGACCTGAAATTCATTGAGGAAGCGGCGCTTCTCCACGACATCGGTATTTTCTTAACCCATTTCCCAGAGATCGGCTGTTACGGTCCCCATCCCTACATCTGCCACGGCTACCTTGGCCGGGAACTCTTGGAAAAAGAAGGGTTGCCGCGCCACGCCCTCGTCTGCGAGCGGCACGTAGGGGTAGGGATCACGCGGGCGGAGATTGAAACGCGGCGGCTTCCTCTTCCTGCGCGAGACATGGTCCCGGTGACGCTGGAAGAGGAGATCATCTGTTTTGCCGACAAGTTTTTTTCCAAGGATAAGGGTCAGCTCACCCGCAAGAAAACCCCGGCGGAAATTAAGCGGAGCCTGGCCAAATTCGGGCCGGAGAAGGTGGCCCGGTTCGAGGCGTGGCGCGAGCGTTTTGGCGCCGGTAAGGTAGTAGATTAACCGGGAAGGTGCTTTTGCTAAACGGTAGCCCGGGGGCTGGTAACTATCTAAAACCATGCAACTGGCACTTAATCTCTAAATTTGCCTTTTTCTCCTTGACATGTGGGATTATCAAGCGGATGATAAATAAAAAGCTTCTCTTTTACCTTCCGGCCAAAAAACGCTGACCAGAGGAGAGTCTAAAGAGGGACAAGTCCTCCTCAGCCCCGAAGGTCGGCGTCTTCATCTGCACCTGCGGCGGCCAAATCTCCGAAAAAATCGATACGGGTTTTTTGGCGCAGAAGGCCAAAGAGCTGGAAGGTGTTGCCGTGGTTTTCACCACCGACCGCCTCTGTAGCGCTCAAGGTATGGCGCAGGCGAAGGAAGCCTGCCGCGGCTGCGACCGGCTCCTTTTCGCCGAGCGTTCCTCGCGTTCCTCGCTTACCTTCAGCGAGGACCGGATTGCCGCGTGGCTTAAGGAAATGGGCCTTGACCACGCCATGTTCGAGGTGGCCAACATCCGCGAGCAGTGCGTCTGGATCCATGACGGGGACCTGACCCTTAAAGCGCTCGATATGCTCCGCATGGCCCACGCGAAGCTGCTCACTAACCTTCCGGTGCCGCCCCCGGTGAAACTCGCACCGAAAGGACTCGGTATCGGCGGTGGGCCCGCCGGGATGCAGGTGGCCTCCGACCTCGCGCTGGCGGGGACCCAGGTGGTGCTGGTAGAAAAGAAGCCGTACTTGGGCGGGCACTTCTGCCAAATTCCTTATTTAGCTCAGAGCGAGAGCTGGCCGGCGATGTGCGTGAGTGATTGTCTGGCTCCGGTCCAGGGAAGAAAGGTCTTCTTCCACCCCAACATCACCCTCCTTACCGCAAGCGAAGTTGAAGAAATTATTCCGGAGAACGGGAACTTCCGGGTGCGGATCAAAAAGGAACGGCCTTCGTTGATCCGGAGCGGTGTGTCGCCTGCGGTAAGTGCGCGGCGGTCTGCCCGGTAGAAGTTCCGAATAGCTACGAGTACGGGCCTAAGAAGCGGAAGGCCATTGACAAAGAGTACCGGCTCGCTATTCCTGACGCCTACACGCTTTTGCCTGACGCCTGCACCAGGTGCGGCGAGTGCCTGAAAGTCTGCCCGACGCGCGCCATCAATCTGGAAGCAGCGCCGGCAATCCTGGAGGATACCTTTGGTGCGGTCATCCTCGCTACCGGTTTTAAATCCTACGACCTGAGTACTCTTACTTACCTCAATTATGGTTCACCCAACGTTCTCTCGAGTATGGAGATGGAAAGACTTATTGCGGCCCGCCTCAACCGGGAAGGAGGCCCGCCGGAGCGGGTTGTCTTTATGCTCTGCGGCGCTTCCCGGATAAAAAATAAAGAAATCCAGATCGGAGTGCCTTACTGCTCCCGGAACTGTTGCAGCTTCGCCGTCAAGCAGGCGAACCAGGTGCTGGCCATGCGCCCCGATGTCGAGGTTACCATGATTTACTTCGGCGACATCAGGACTTACGGGCGGGCCTTCGAGCAGTTTTACAACGAAGCGCAGGACGCCGTCGAGTTTGTCAACGGCGAAGTTGTCCGGGTGACGGAGAGTGAGGCGGGCCTGAAAATTGAGCTGGTGAGTCCTAACGGCGAAACCCAGGAACGCGAGGCCGATTTGCTGGTTTTGGCGGAGGCCCTGCTTCCCGAAGGAAACTAGCTAATCGACAAGCTGAAAGTGAAGACCGACAAGCACAGCTACCCGCTCGAAATCCAACCGCGCCTCCTGCGGCCTACTGAATCATTCATTGACCGGGTGTATGTTGCCGGCGCGGTGGTGGGGCCGAAGCTGGTCCAGGAGAGCGTAGAGCAGGGGAGCGCCGCGGCGCTGAAGGCGCTCAACCACCTGGCCAGGGGCGAAAAAGAGTTGCCGAAGTTTATTTCGGAGGTGAATGCAGCCGCTTGTTCCCGCTGCCGAATTTGCGAAGCAGTCTGCCCGCACGCAGCCATTAAGGTCACAGACAACGGCGCGGCGGTCGATCCGGCTTTCTATCAGGGATGCGGGCTCTGCGCCTCTGTCTGCCCGAGCGGGGCCATCCGGCTCCGGAATTTCGCGGCCGAGCAGATCCTCCGGCAGGTGGAGGTGGCTTTTGCGGGCGTGCCGGATGGCGAGCCGAAGATTCTGGGGCTCTTCTGTTACTGGTGCTCGTACGCGTCGGCCGATCTGATGGGCATTTACGGTCACAAGATCCCGCACCAGAACTTCCGGAGTATCAGGATCCGCTGCTCTTCCTTGGTGAACGCCGGGCTCCTTCTCGAGATTTATAAGCGCGGGGTGGACAGGATCATCATTGCCGGCTGCCCGCCGAAGAACTGCCACCACGGCTCGGGTAACTACATGACCGCTAGGAGGGTGGCGCTCTTGAGCGCGGTAATGCACCAAATGGGTTTTGAAGGACGGCTCAAATGGAAGTACATCGGGGTGCCGATGTGGCGCGAACTGGCGAAAGCGATTGCGGAAATGGATAAGAGCCTGCGGCGGTTGGGGCCGGTTTCTCTGGGAGGGGCGCTATGAGTAAGCTGAAGGTAATTTTAA
>NZ_JBRAIN010000107.1:0-5325 GCF_052743955.1 Thermodesulfitimonas sp. | reverse complement strand
AGCCAATTTTAAATCTTGGGGGTAAGTTCGTTTATTAATTATGGCCCAAGAAGGCGTAAAAACTCTTGCTTCTTACCGGTTGGGAAGCGGTCAACCGCTTATTAATTACCGGTAATTTAAAATGTCCCGCCGCTCTACAAAGGAAAGGAGCTACAGTTGCTACCATAATAAGGGATCATGCTTTTCGACAGGAAAAGACAAACACCTGCCGAATTATTTATTTTTATTTCAAAAAGTGGTTTTGTATTAAACCAACTGCGGCAAAATATTTTGTTTGGGTGACCCTACTAAATGAATACCAAAGTTTCCGTCGATAAGCTTTTACAGCTGATTTTGCTGGTCAGAAGCGCGCTAGCCGGCGCCATCATCTTTATCTGGGCCTTCGGACCAGCCCAGTACCAAATCGACGGCTTCCGGGTGGCGGCGGCCGTGCGGCCCGCGAAAGCCGGGCAGACAGTCGTAGAGCTACCGCCGCTCGGGACGCTCGCTGCGCGGACCCACGCCTTCCCGGCTGAGTGCCGCCTCACCCTCCTTCGGGTAGAAGAGAAGACAGTGACCGCCGCCCTCCAGAATCCTAACCTCTCCCAGTTCTGGGAAAGGCTGCAGCACGACGCCAAAGAGGCGCTTAAGTCCTTCGTGCTCCGCCAATTTATTTGCGGTAGCCGAGGAGCTATTCTTTTCACCTGGCCGCTTCTGCGCCTTCCCCTGCGTCGAATTTGGCTCCCGCCTTTAACCGGGCTTCTGACAGCCGCCGCGTTACTTGGCCCTGTTTATCTCACTTACCAGCCGGAGGCCTTCAAACACCCTGCCTATAGCGGTATTATCGAGGCTGCCCCTAGGATTCTTGCGCTCAGCGAAAACCTGGTAAGCGGTTTCCAAGAACTTAACGCTAAAGCCCCGGAACTGATCGCGAACCTCCAGGAACTCTTTCAGCGCGCCGACACGCTGAATAACTTTTCCCTACAAGACGGCGACACCCGGCTGCTCCTCGTCGCCGATATCCATAACAATCCGGTGGCGCTTACGCTCGCCCGCGAATTAGCCACTCGCTTCGCCGTAAGCGCCATCCTTGATGCCGGCGATCTAACCGATCTCGGCTTACCGCTCGAGCTTAACCTCGTCAAAGGGACCAATGAGTTACCAATTCCTTACCTTCTGGCGCCCGGTAACCACGACTCCCCGGCGGTAATGAACGCTTTGACCACCAGGCCGCACGTGTACGTTTTGCGGGGGCAGATAACAGATGTTGCCGGCCTCAAGGTTCTCGGCGCGCCTGATCCATTGGCTTACCGCCCCATACCAAAGGCCGAAAACACCGCGCAGGAGGAGACAGCGCTCAAAGCCCTAACTGAGCAGCTCGCCGCAACGCTTAAGCGCTCTCCCACCCGTATAGACGTACTCGTGGTGCATAACCCCGCGGTGGCCCGCCGCTTCCGCGGCCAGGTGCCGCTCATCGTCTGCGGCCATACCCACGAGCCGGCGGTAGAAGGGGACACCGCTTCGCTGCTCCTAAACCCCGGAACTGCCGGCGCCGCCGGTATCAGGGGGCTGCAGAGCGCAACCGAGGTCCCGTTACACGGCGATGATCGTCCACCTCAACCCGCAAAAACGGCCGGTGGCCGTGGACATCATCACCTACAGCCCGCGCAGGGGAAGTTTCCAGGTTGAGCACCGACTGGTTCCCGCCCCGGCATCACCCCGCGTACCGCGCCAACCGCAACTATCCTTTTGGCACCGGTAAACGTAAGCCCATAGCCGGAGGCGGGTGGAGAGATTTTTTAACCCTTTGGCCCCTTAACCGATCTCTTTCCCGTCTTCTCCCGCCGCCGCTTCCTGCATCCTGTTCAGCAACGCGTGGATTACCGCGCTTTTCTCCGGTGCGCCCGCAGCCTCTCCCCGGGCCGCACTGGGAGTAAACGCCACCGGGATCGTGCGTAACAGGATCTTGAGGTCCAGGAGGAAGGAGTAGTTGCGAATGTAGTAGAGGTCGTAGCGGAGCTTGTCCTCGGGCGACGTGGTGTAACGCCCGTAGATCTGCGCCATTCCCGTAAGACCGGGTTTGACCAGGTGGCGGTAGTGGTACGCGGGATGGGCCCTAATAAATTCGTCTACGAAAACCGGCCGCTCGGGACGCGGCCCCACGAGGCTCATCTCCCCCTTCAGCACGTTGAAAAGCTGGGGGAGTTCGTCAAGTCGCGTAGCCCGTAAGAATTTCCCTACGCGGGTTATTCGCGGGTCGTCGGCCTGTGCCAGGATGGGCCCGGTTTCTTTCTCGGCGTCAGGGATCATAGTGCGAAATTTGAACAGCTTAAAAACCTGGCCCCGGTAACCAACCCGCTCCTGGACGTAAAAAATGGGCCCGGAGGAAGATAAGCGCACGAGTAGCGCAGTTATCAAGAAGACCGGGACGGTAACAACCAAAAGGAGAAGGGCCACACCAAGATCGAAAACCCGTTTACCAGCAGCCTGCAAGAGCGACAGGCGCAATTCTTCGACCTTAAGTACCGGAAGGTCGTCAAGTTCGATCACCCGCGCGCCAGTCAGCATCACCTCGTAAAGTTCAGGAACCAGGTAAACCTCCCGGCCCGCCTCAAGCGCCGTGGTCACCACTGCCGCCTTTACCGTTGCCGGCACCCCTGGCGCTACCACCACGCCTTCAGCCGCCGCGAGCGCTTCTTTCAAAGCCGGACTTTCAGGCTCGGTCACTTTCCGGATGTAAAAAAGGCTCCGGGGTAGGCCGAACAGCTTCTCAAGCACCGGGCGGACCGTCTCGCTGGCGCCCACTACCACCAGCCCACGTCGCCCGTGCAGGTAGCAATCTATCCGGTAGCAAAGGCCGCGCCAGATTAGAAGCCCCGCAAACTGGCCGCAGACCCCGAGCAGGAGAACGCTCCGCGGGAAGGCGAACCCCCGCACCCAGAAGGCAATCGCCGCCGTCGCCAGGGCCACCCCTACAACCGCCGGGATAAGGGCCCGCATCACGGAAACCAGACCGTTCAGGCGCCGCTCGTAGAGCCCGAGCCCCGCAAAAAGCAAAAGGGCCATCACGCTCACCCACGGCAGGGTGCTGCGCCAGGCTGTGAAGTTCGCTTCGGGGAGAGAACCGCCAAAACGCAGGTAAAAGATGAGCAAAAGGGTTAGGTGCAAAACCGCCAGGTCTCCAGCAGCAACCACCCAGATGGGTAACCGCCGCAGCAGCCTCTTTTCCATCGACCTCGCCGCCGGTTTCTTTTCGTGAATCTTCTACATAAGTTCGCCGCCGGCGCCTGCTTTTCCTCCCGGCGCTCCGGCAAGATAGCGCCGGTAAATCTGGGCTACCTGCGCGACCACTTTTTCTAAATCGTAGGGTTCGAGTCGCCGGCGCCCCGCCGCGCCCATCCGGGCAGCGTCCTCCCGGTTGCGGAGCAAGTGCAGCACCGCCGCCGCCGTTCCCGCCACGTCGCCCACCCGGACCAAGTAGCCGGTTTCTCCATTCACCACCAGGTCCCTGTTACCGCGGACATCCGTCGCCACCACCGGCTTGCCCGCCGCCATCGCTTCGAGAATTACCCGCGGCAGGCCCTCCCGTTTCGAAGTGAGCACCACCACGTCGGACACCGACAAAAGAGCGGGGATCTCGCGGTAAAAACCCAAAAACTTCACGTGCGCCGCTATACCTAACTGCGCCACCAACCGTTCTAGGGCGCACCGCCGCTCCCCTTCTCCGGCCACCAGTAGCACCGTTTCGGGAAGCTCCCGGACCACCAGCCGCCAGGCGCGAAAGACCTGCTCGTGGTTTTTGACCCTGCTCAGCTCGGCGACCACGGCCGCCACGGGTGTTTCCGGCTGCAAACCAAGTTCCCGCCGCCGCTTGGCCGTCTCACCGGGCGGAAGCGTGAAAGCAGCAGCATCTACCCCCACACCGGGGACCAGAAAAACCTCGCCCCGCATGGGGAGGCGTTTTGCCCTTTCGTAATCCTCCCGGTTTAAAAGGATCAACCCGTCGGTCCACCGCGCCGCCAGCCATTCCAACGGAAAATAGAGGAGCCAGTTCCTAAGCGGCGCCCCGCGGAAAAAGTGAAAGCCGTGCGCCGTATAGAGGACCGGGCGGAAACGGAGCAGCCGCAGCGTCAGCCGCGCGATAAACGCGGCCACGGGGGTATGGACGTGAACCAGGGCGTAAGATTCCTGCCGGCAAAGCCGCCAGAGCGCAAAGCCCGCCCGCAAGTTTTGGCGGGAGAAAGGGCGCCGCCCGAAAGGGACGGGATAAAGCCGCACGCCCAAAGAAGCAAAGGACGCCGCCTCCCCCGCCGGGTTACAGGCAACGTCAACCGCGTAGCCCCATTCCTGCCAGAGACGGAAATAAGGCTGGTGAAAGGCGAGGAGGTGGCGGGCCACCGTCGCCACGAAAAGAACCCGGGGCCTGCCCATGAGTACCCGCTCCCTACCGGCGGGCAAGGTACCGCCGGAGCGCGTCTTCCCAAGGCGGCAACTGGTAACCAATAACCTCTTTTAGGGGGAAATTGTCGAGAACAGTGTAGCACGGGCGCCGCGCCGGGCGGGGAAACTCGGCAGTAGTGCAAGGTACGAGGGCCGTCCGACTGCCACTCAACTCTAAAATCGCCCGGGCAAAGCGGTACCACGTGGTTTCACCGCTGTTGGTGACGTGAAAAGTGCCGCGGGCACCGGCCAGGACGAGATCCGCTATCGCCCGCGCAGCGTCAGGAGCGTAGGTCGGGGTGCCGTACTGGTCGTCCACCACCTTAAGCTCCCCCGCCTCGCCGGCACGCCTGAGGATCGTCCCCACAAAGTGCTTCCCGCCCGGCCCGAAAAGCCAGCTGATCCTCACAATAAGGTAGTCACCGCCCGTCTCGCGCACCGCCGCCTCCCCCCACCACTTGCTTTCGCCGTAGCGGTTGACAGGGCGCGCCGGATCGTAGACGTGATATGGCCTGCCCTTCCCGCCGTCGAAAACGTAATCAGTGCTTATATGTACCAGTCTTACCCCGTTCGCCCGGCACAGGGCGGCCAGCTCCTTAACCGCCAGCCCGTTTACCAGGAAGGCCTCCCGGGGATTTTCTTCCGCCCCGTCCACATTCGTATAAGCGGCACAGTTAACCAGGACCGCCGGGCGGTACTCCCGCAGCGCCTCGGCTACCGCTGGCGCAGAAGTGATATCGAGCTGTTGGCGGGTGAGCCCTGCTACCTTGTTTCCCCGCGCCGCAAACTCGGCCACTACCGCCCGCGCTAGCATTCCCGCCGCACCGGTAACAAGAATTCTCATCAAATTTATTCCTCCTCGTATAATTTGGTTTAGCAACCCATAAGGTTCACGGATTGAATCTT
>NZ_JBRAIN010000106.1:0-5343 GCF_052743955.1 Thermodesulfitimonas sp. | reverse complement strand
CAAGATTCAATCCGTGAACCTTATGGGTTGCTAAACCAAATTATACGAGGAGGTGTTTTTATGGCCCATAAAAAAGGCGTAGGAAGTTCGCGTAACGGTCGCGATTCAGCACCGAAATACTTGGGCGTGAAGCGCTCTGACGGGCAGTTTGTCACGGCCGGGTCGATTATCGTGCGCCAGCGGGGTACGCGGATTCACCCGGGGCGGAATGTGGGCCGGGGCGGGGACGATACCCTTTTCGCCTTAACCGACGGGTACGTGCGTTTTCACTCCCGGGGTGCCGAAAAGAAGTTTGTGAGTGTCGTACCGATGGTCACCGGTTAAAGGGGTGCTTTTGGGGCAAGCGGCGGGAATCCGGAAAGGGGTCCCGCTTTTTTTAGCCCTGCGGTTGGGGGAGAGCCCCCTTTTTTGCTATAATTGGGCAAAGGGCGTTTTGGTGAGGCGATACCTTGAAGTACGTGATTGTTCTGGCGGACGGTATGGCGGATTACCCCTGTCCTGAACTTGGGGGGGTAACACCGCTCGCTTACGCGTATACTCCCCATATGGACCGCCTAGCGGCGCAGGGAACAGTGGGGCAGGTGAAAACGGTTCCGGACGGCTTCCCCCCGGGCAGCGACGTGGCGAATCTTGCGGTGCTGGGCTACGACCCGCGGGAGTACTATACCGGCCGGGCGCCACTTGAGGCCGCGAGCATGGGGGTGGCGTTGGGGCCGGAAGATGTGGCTTTCCGCTGTAACTTAGTCACCCTTTCGGATGACGAGCCTTACGTGGCGAAGGTGATGGTAGACTACAGCGCCGGGGAGATTTCGTCTGCGGAGGCGCGGGAGCTGATCGGGGCCGTTCAGGAGCGGCTGGGCAGCGGGACGGTTTCTTTTTATCCAGGAGTAAGCTACCGCCACCTGATGGTCTGGCGGGGCGGGCCGGCGGAAACCTCCCTTACCCCACCCCACGACATCACGGGGCGGGTGATCGGGAAATATCTCCCCCGGGGCGAGGGGGGGAAGTTCCTCCGGCGGCTGATGGAGGAAAGCGCCGGGTTTTTGCCGGAGGAGGCGGTCAACCGCCGGCGCGTGGCGGGGGGGCAACGCCCGGCGAATTCACTCTGGTTCTGGGGACAGGGGCGCCGCCCGCGACTGGTGCCTTTCCGGGAAAAGTACGGCCTTGCGGGCAGCGTCATCGCGGCGGTCGACCTCATCCGGGGTATCGGGGTGCTCGCCGGGATGCGGGTGCCTGTAGTTCCCGGCGCGACCGGGAACCTCCACACCGATTACCGCGCGAAGGCGCGGGCCGCGCTCGACGAACTCGCGGCGGGGCAGGATTTTGTCTTCATCCACGTCGAAGCTGCCGACGAGGCGGGCCACCAGGGGGACGTGGCGGCGAAGGTAAAGGCGATCGAAGAAATCGACGCTAAAGTGGTAGGCGAGGTACTTGCGTCGCTCCGGGAATCCTTTCCGCGGTGGCGGGTCATGGTCCTCCCGGACCACCCGACCCCGCTCGCGCTCAAAACCCATACCGCGGCGCCGGTCCCCTTCGTGATCGCGGCTGATAAAACCGAGGGGCCGGGTGCTCCGGGCAAAGTTTTCAGCGAGGCAGCGGCAGCCGCTACGCGGCTTGAGTTTCTCTCCGGGCCGGAGCTTCTCGCCTTTTTCCTGGGACGTGCAGGCGAAAGTGCTGCGGTTGCCGAGCGTTAGATATAAATGAAAACCGGGGTGGGGGAATGGGACCGGAGGAGACACTTAAGGTCTTACGGGCGCAGTACCACGATTTTTTAAACCGCCTGCAGGCGATTTCCGGGCTTCTTGACCTGGGCCGGCACGAAAAAATCAAGGAATATCTCGGCCGGGCGGCGGAGGAGTTTGCCGCGCGGGGCCGGGTGGCCAAAGGCGGGGCTGCCGGGACTTGCCTGGGTGCTCTTACGCTTCCAGGCGGAGGGCGTGGCGGCTGGGGTAAAGGTTTTCTGTGACCTGGAAAGGGTGCGACCGCGTGAAGGTCCGGCCGGTGAGGGGGCCCTGGCCACGTGTCTGGAGAAGCTTCACGCGGCTATCGCCACGCGGGTTGCCGGTACCGGGGAGGAACGCGCGCTTACGATTACCGGACGAAACGTCCCGGGGGGTTACCTTTTGACTTACGCCGGCGCCTTTCCCTGGGAGGAAATCGTTGGGGCGGAAAAGGCTATTTTTGACGGTGCCAGAGTAGCCTTCAAGGTTTTCGGGTTAGAAAAACTCGAACTTTTCTGGCGTTTCGCGATTGGCAAAGAATGATGTTTTACGATTACCTGAAAATATACGTTAAGGCCGGTGACGGGGGCAACGGTTGCGTCGCCTTCCGCCGGGAAAAGTACGTTCCTTGCGGCGGCCCGGCGGGCGGCGACGGCGGGCGCGGCGGGCACGTCATCCTCCGGGCCGACGCGGGCCTACGGACGCTGGTAGATTTCCACTACCAGCGCCACTTCAAGGCGGAGCGCGGCGGCCACGGGGAGGGAAAGGAGTGCCACGGCAAAAACGGCGCCGACCTCATCCTGCGCGTGCCGGTGGGGACGGTGGTGCGCGACGCAGCGACAGGCAGGGTGCTGGCCGATCTGGTGGCCCCCGGGCAGGAGGTCGTGGTTGCCCGGGGCGGCCGTGGCGGCCGGGGAAACGCCCGCTTCGCCACCCCCACGGAAAGGGCCCCGCGCTTTGCGGAAAAAGGGGAGCCCGGGGAAGAGCGGTGGCTTGAGCTGGAGCTCAAGCTCCTCGCGGACGTGGGCCTGGTGGGTTTCCCGAACGCCGGAAAGTCAACCATCCTGAGTCGCGTTTCGGCGGCCCGCCCCAAGATTGCGGATTATCCCTTCACGACCCTCGAGCCCTGTCTCGGCGTTGTCCGGGTGGGGGAGGGGGAGAGCTTCGTCCTAGCGGACATTCCCGGCCTTATCGAAGGGGCGCACGCTGGTGCGGGGCTGGGGCATAAGTTTCTGCGCCATGTCGAAAGGACCCGGTTGCTCATCCACGTTGTGGACATGGCGGGAACGGGCGGGAGGGACCCGGTGGCCGATTTTACGGCGGTCAACCGCGAGCTTGCGCTCTACAACGAAGAGCTGGCGCGGCGGCCGCAGGTGGTTGCGGCCAACAAAATGGACCTGCCGGAAAGCGAAGCCAACCTCGCGCGTTTCCACGCCGCCGTTGCGGATTACGAGATTTTTCCGGTTTCGGCGGTGACAGGTGCGGGCCTTGACCGGTTGATGTTACGGGTGGCGCAGCTGTTGCGTGAGCTCCCGCCACCCAGTTTACCCGCGCGCGGAGGCGTACGCGGCGGTTGAGCCGGTTCGGGTAAGGGTCGAGAACGGCGTCTTTGTGGTGGAGAACGAAGCGGTGGCGCGCCGGGTCGTGATGTTCGACCTTGAGAACCCGGAGGTCCTCCGGCGGTTACAAAACTATCTCGTCCGTGGGGGGGTTGATGCCGCCCTACGTGCCGCAGGGGTTAGGGCGGGGGAGACGGTGCGGGTCGGGAACGCGACCTTCGAATGGGTAGGGGAATAATTTTAAGGTGCCTTGCAGGAAGGAGACCGGTGGGCTTGGCGCGAAAGAGAGAGTTTGGGCACGTCAAGCGGATCGTGATAAAGGTCGGGACGAGTTCCCTAACGCATAAAACCGGAAAGCTCAATCTGGGCCAGATGGAAAAATTAGTCCGGGAGATGGCCGACCTCCACAACGAAGGCCGGGAGCTTCTGCTGGTTACTTCGGGAGCTGTGGGTGCGGGTATGGGCCGCCTGGGGTGGAAGACGCGCCCGAAAACGATCCCAGAGAAGCAGGCCTGTGCGGCGGTGGGCCAGGGGCTACTCCTGCAGGTTTATGAGAACTTCTTTTCCCAGTACGGGATTACCGTGGGGCAGGTGCTCCTCACAAGAGACGACTTTGCCGACCGGCGCCGCTTTTTAAACGCGCGCAATACGCTCCTTACCCTGCTCCGCCTCGGCATCCTCCCGATAATCAACGAAAACGATACGGTGGCGGTGGACGAAATCCGCTTTGGCGACAACGACACGCTCTCGGCGCTGGTTACTAACCTGATCGACGCGGAGATGCTCCTGATTCTTTCCGACGTTGACGGCCTCTACACGGCTGATCCCCGCAAAGACCCGGCAGCCCGCTTCATTCCCGAGGTTGAGAAGATTACGCCCGAACTCGAAGCGGTGGCGGGCGGGGCGGGGTCGGCCACCGGGAGCGGCGGGATGGTCACGAAGTTTCAGGCGGCGCAGATCGTAGGACATGCGGGGGCGGTAATGATTATCGCCGCCGCTGCGGCGGACAACGTTCTCCGCCGGGTACTGGCAGGGGAGGAAATCGGCACGGTCTTCTGGCCGGCGGAGCGTCATTTGAAGGGACGCAAGCGTTGGATCCTTTTCGGGACCACCGTCCAAGGCAAGATTTACGTGGATGAAGGGGCGGCGCGGGCGTTACGCGAAGAGGGAAGAAGCCTGCTCCCGTCCGGTATTGTCGGTATCGAGGGTGACTTTGACGCGGGACATTCCGTCAGCATCATCGCTCCCGGTGGGCAGGAGATCGCCCGCGGCCTCGTCAACTACGCCGCGGCCGAGGTTGACCGGATGAAGGGGCTGAAAACCCGGGAGATTGCTGCCCTCATAGGCCCGCAGCCCTACGATGAGGTAGTGCACCGGGATAATCTGGTCCTTACCTGAGACAAGCAGGAAGGAAGGTGGCGATGGAAAGACTCTGGGCGCCGTGGCGAGCAATTTACGTCGCCAAGAGCGACGCAGAAAAGGCTGAGTGCATCTTCTGCGCCAAGCTGAACGATACGCGGGACCGGGAGAACCACCTCCTCGTCCGGCGGGAGCGCTGCTTTGTCCTCCTCAATATTTATCCTTACAACAGCGGCCACCTCCTTGTCGCGCCGAACCGGCATGTGGCCGATATCACCGCGCTGACACCGGAGGAAGCGCTGGCCCTTTTTCAGCTTACGCAAGAGATGGTGGCCCTGCTACGCCGGGTGATGAAGCCGCACGGCTTCAACGTCGGGATTAACCTTGGGCGGGTTGCCGGGGCCGGTTACCCCGGCCACTTCCACATCCACATCGTCCCGCGTTGGGACGGGGATACCAGCTTTATGCCGGTGGTGGGGGACGTGAAGGTGATTTCGGAAACTCTCGACCAGACCTACGCCAAGCTGCGGGAAGCTTTGGAGAGTCCCGTTGCGCGGGGCTTGGAAGGGGACAGGGGTTAAGTATGTCAAACGGTCAGAAAGCATGCTCTAACCGTAACCTGAGGGTTGAAAGAAAAAACAGCCAGGGCCTGATGAATGAAGGAGTAAGACTCACGGTAAAATGTCACCAGGAGATTTCAAAAA
>NZ_JBRAIN010000105.1:2068-5542 GCF_052743955.1 Thermodesulfitimonas sp. | reverse complement strand
CCGCCTTATTACGACAACGTGCCTTATTCTTACCTGTCAGACTTTTTCTATGTATGGCTGAGGCGGACTGTGGGTGATCTATATCCCGACCTTTTCGCCACTCCCCTTACCCCTAAGGCGGAAGAAATCGTGGCTTATTCCCACGGCGAGGGTGGGTTTGAAGGCGGCAAGAAGTTCTTTGAAGAGATGATCACCAAAGCCTTTTCCGAAATCCGCCGGGTGCTCAAGCCTGACGGCATCGCGGTCATCGTCTTCGCCCACAAGACCACCGCCGCCTGGGAGACAGTCATCGGCGCCCTTTTGGATTCCGGTCTCTACCTTACCGCCTCCTGGCCCCTGCATACCGAAATGCAGGCGCGGCTCAGGGCTAAGGAATCTGCAGCCTTAGCATCATCTATTTATATGGTCTGCCGCAAACGAACCAAGAAAGAGACCGCTTACTTCAACGAAATTAAACCGAAGTTGGAGGAGCGTATCCGGGAGAAGCTCGACCAGTTCTGGAACGAGGGGATCGGCGGGAGCGACTTCTTCATCGCCGCCATCGGTCCGGCTTTAGAGGTCTTCGGCCGGTACGAGAGAGTGGAAACTTACGCCGGGGAGCGGGTCTCGGCCAAAGACTTGCTGGAACTGATCCGCAAAACGGTCAGCGAATACGCGCTGGCCAAGATCCTCAAGGACGGAAGCCTGGGCGGGATAGACGCCGCCACCCGGTTTTACCTCCTCTGGCGCTGGACCTTTAACGGGACGCGGGTTCTTTTCGACGAGGCACGCCTGCTGGCTTCCGCCTGCGGCATCGAGCTTGCGCAGCACTGGAACAGCGGGTTCATCAAGAAGGACAAAGAATACGTCAGTGTCTTGGGGCCGCAGGAGCGGGACAGAAAGCTTTTGGAGAAAGAGAAGTTTACGACTATGACGGATGTGCTCCACGCCTGCCTGCTCCTCTGGGAGAAAAACCAGCGCCAGAAGATCACCGCACTCCTGCAGACGACTGGTTACCTCCAGGACAACGCCTTCTGGCGGGTGGCCCAGGCCATCTCGGATGTCCTGCCGGACGGAGATAAAGAAAAGCAATTGCTCCAGGGCTTTCTCTACGGCAGGGAGAGTTACCAGAAAGCCATGAACGGCAGCGGCCAGCAGTCGTTCGGTTTTTAACACGAGGTGATGTTCAGATGATGGTCGTGTTTCTTCCCTGGTGCTCGGTGAAGAGGGAATACACTGCGGACGGGATCAGACTCTTGCCGTATTCTGCCACTGCTCCGATTAACGGGATGGACTCCTCAGAGCGGGAAGCCATCAACAAGCTCCTCGCCATTTACCGGGACCTCCGGGGAAAGCCGGTAAGGCAAGCGGCGCTGATCCAGTACCGGAACAGGCCCCTCACCGCTGACCTGAACGAGGCGGAATGGGAGGAAGTTTCCGAACGGGTGGAACTCATCTGCTTCGCGGCCCTGGCAAACCGTGACCTCCTGGGGGAATTTGGTTTCTATTGCAACCGCGACCATTTTACCTGCTACATCCAAAAGTTCGCGGAAATCCCGCCGAAAAGGGTTGCTTTTGAATCGCCTCGGGGGCGGGGGACTGGTACCTACTCTAGTTTTTACTCCCTTGATGAACTGATCATCACCGTGCCGGAACACGTCCCTTTAAACCAAAAAGGGATCGAGCTTGACGAAGCGCTGCTGAAGGCCCTGCTCAATCTACGGACGAAGTTGGGTTTGGGTAAAGAATGGGACCGGTGGTTGGCTGCGGTGGAGTGCTTCAACTGGGCGAATACTGATAGGATACATTTCCCCTACGCTGTGGAGTGGGTGTTGATGTGCGGGGCTTTTCAGCAAGTCCTGGACGCTGAATCAAAAGCAGACGATGTTGCAGAAAAGTTTGCCGCAGTTCTTCAGCCTTCCCAAGAGGATAACCCCTCGGGCGGCTTCAAGCGAAGCTCTAATAAGTTTAAGAAGGGTCTGCCCTTGAGGCAGAAATGGATGCGAGAATTCTACCGCCTCCGGGGTAATTTAGCCCATGGGTGGTTGCGCCCGAAGCAACCAGATGTTGCCTGGACGAAAGGCGAACACCTCACCCTGGCGCGGTTGGCCTTTCCGTTAGTTGTCAAGGCGCTTTTGGAGAGGGAAGGGCTGTATCAGTTAACGCAAGAAGACAAGACGCGGCTCTCGGCTTTTGAGAAGTTGGCGGGCGCCCCGTTTTTGGACTCCCTCAAAGCAGCGGGGGAAGACCAGGAGAGCGCAGTTGAGAAGATCTGGGAGAGGCGTTTCTTGAACATTACCATTACCATTACCACGAGAAGAAGCATCAGAGTGTTTCAAGAGATATTGTCTCAGGGAGGAGAGAGAGAGAATCAGGATGGTTGACCAGAATGAGGTAATGGTGGCCTTTGAAATCCTCCTCGAAGAGATCGAGGCCGTGGTCGAAGGTTTTCGCCAGGAAGGAGCGGGCGCGCTCAACAGAGGAGATTACGGGGCGGCGCGGGAGATGATCGACCAGGCCGAGAAAGTCACCGATTTTCGGGAGCGGGTTAAGGAACTGAAAGCAGAGTGGGAAAAAAGTTTTCTCAAAGAAGGCAGGAAAGTCACCGCCAGCAAAGGGTTAACCGGGGTTAAGACTAGGCGGTTGGAGCGAGGGCTACGGACTCCTCAAGAGAGTTATCGCCTTCCGATTTTGGAAGCACTGGAAGAATTGGGCGGCTCGGCTTCGGTCAGTGAGGTTTTAGACCGTGTTCACGAAAAGGTGAAGGACCGGCTAACTGAATATGACCAACAACCGCTCCCTGTTTCCGGGGAAATACGCTGGCGCAACGCCGCCATGTGGTGCCGCTACGATATGGTAAGGGAAGGGTTGCTGGCTGCTGAGTCACCACGAGGTATTTGGGAAATTACCCCGGCGGGGAAAGCGGAGCTGTCCCGCTTGCGAGGGGAAGATTGAGAGTGGTTTTTGGTCGACTCAGCGAATTATGGGAGGGATAAAAATGGCCCTACCGGCCTGGTGGCAGGTGACAACACCCCACAGAGACATTCGGGAGAAGTCTTTCAGCGAGGCGGTCTTTGCCGCTGATTTAGGCGATGTCTTAAGCGGAACGGCACCGGAGGAGTACCGCGACCCGCGCCTTTTCTTCGCCAAAACGTATCTGACTGGGGGCTTAAAAAACCTGGCGCGCAACGTGATAGAGCGGCTCACCAGCGGGCGGGGCGACCCGGTGATCCAGCTTCAGACCCCGTTCGGCGGCGGCAAGACCCATGCTCTTATAAGCCTTTATCACTTGGTGAAGTCTTTTTCGGAAGTCAACCATTTAGATCAGGTAAAGGAACTGGCAGCAGGGATCGCCGGATTCTCTGGGGTGCGGGTGGCGGCCTTTGTGGGGACGGCGGCCGATCCGGTCAAAGGAAGGACCCCCTGGGGCGAACTCGCCCACCAGCTTGGCTGCTATGAAATCGTTGCGGACCACGATGAAAAGCGGGTGGCGCC
>NZ_JBRAIN010000105.1:0-1968 GCF_052743955.1 Thermodesulfitimonas sp. | reverse complement strand
AAGGTATCGGGCCGGGTGGAGAGCATTTACGTGCCGGTAGAAGGGGTGGAGATTTACGAGGTCGTCCGCAAGCGGCTCTTTGAGCAGTTGGGCGATCCGGAGATCCATCGGCAGGTAGCGGAGGAATACTTCAGGCTCTACCAGTCCTTGGGCAACGACCTTCCCGGTGAGGTGAGGGAAACGGCCTACCGGGAGAAGATCGAGCGGGCCTACCCCTTCCATCCGGAGTTCATTGATCTCCTTTACGAGCGGTGGGGGTCCTTCCCCACCTTCCAGCGGACGCGGGGCGTCTTGCGGCTGTTGGCCCAGGTGGTAGGTAATCTTTACGAAAAGAAGACTTTTTCTCCGCTGATCCAGTCCTCGCTTGTTGACCTCGGAAGTGCGCCGATCAGGCGGGAGTTCCTTAAACATATCGGCAACGAGTACGACAGCATCATCAGTGCCGACATTACCGGTAAAGCGGCGCAGATCGACCGGGAGATGGGGAGCGAATACGAAAAGTACGGCATCGCGCGCGGCTTAGCCACCACCGTCTTTCTCTACTCCTTCTCCGGAGGAGAGCGCCGGGGCGTGACCCTGCCCTGGCTGAGAGTGGCGCTTTTGCGGGAAGGAATTCCTTCCACCATCGTCGGGGATGCCGTAAATAAACTCGAAGAATCACTCTGGTATTTCCACCGGGAAAAGCATTTGTATTCCTTTAAAAACCAGCCCAACCTGAACCGGATCATCATCGAGAAAGAGGAAGCGGTTGAGGCCGACCGGATCCTGGAGGCCCTCCAGGAGCAGTTGTCCAAAATCGCGAAAGGCGCTCCCTGTGATGTTTATCTCTGGTCGCGGAGTTCCGGCGATGTCCCCGACAGCAAACGGCTCAAGATTGTCTTCCTCGGACCGGAACTGAGGTACGGGAGGCAGGAGACGCAAGACTTTGCCAGGGATTTGCTGAATAACGCCGGCGTCACCTTCCGCATCTACCGGAATACCTTATTTGTCGTGGCGTTTGACCCGGACGCCTACACCGGATTGGAGAGGTTTTTGCGGCGGTTCCTGGCGCTTCAGGAGATAGCGCAGGACAAAAGCCTTTCCCTTACCGCCTCCGCCCGGGAGGAGGTTCAGACCAGGCTGAAGCAGGCAGAAAAGGACCTCCCCTTCCAGATGATTGCCGCTTACCGGCACGTAGGGTGGTACGGAAATGGAGCCGTTATCTGGCGGGACATCGGGCTGCCCACCGTAGGGGAAAAGTCGCTTTCCGGCCGTATATTCCAGAGCCTTAAAAGCGAAGAACGAATACTGTCTCTCATTACACCTAAATTGATTTTGGAACGAGCCTTCAGAGAAGACGAAGAGGAAAAAAGCCTCCAGGACATTTATGAACTCTTTCTGAAAACGCCGGGGCTTCCTTGCCTGGAGAGCGAAAACGTGCTCACGGAAGCGGTCAAACAAGGGGTTAAAAGCCGGTTGCTGGGGGTCCGTATCGGGGAGCGGGTCTATTTCGACGAGGCTATTCCGGACACACCGCCCGATTCCCTGGTCCTCCGGCCTAAAAAAGCGGCGGCGGAGAAACAGGCTGAACCGGTGGCACCGCCAGGCGGAAAAAGGGTGGTTTACCCGCCAGGAGGAGAACAGCCGGAGCCCGGCACCCGTCCGGACCCAGCCACCAAGAAAGAGCAACCAGGCCGGATCACGCAGGTAGCCATTAAAGCCGCCGTTCCTTGGGATAAGCTTTCGGAAATCGTCAAGGGTGTCATCAGGCCCTTAAAAGGGGCCGGTTCCGACCCCGAAATCATCCTCGAGATCAAGGCAGAATCTGCAGCCGGTTTTGACCGCACCACCTTGGACAGTAAAGTGAAGGAGACGCTACTGCAGTTGGGAGCCAAAATAATGCAATGGGAGGAAGGTTGAGGTAGATTTAATAGACGCCATTGCTTTTCCAGTAAAACTACTATCTTATCGGATCGGAAGTAATCACCC
>NZ_JBRAIN010000104.1:0-5558 GCF_052743955.1 Thermodesulfitimonas sp. | reverse complement strand
GGGGTTGGCATGAGCGAAATCGAAGCCTTGGTGGTAGATAAGGCGAAAAGGGCAAAAGAGGCGGCGCGGCGCCTCGCCTACCTACCCACGACCGTCAAGGACGCGGGTCTTTTGGCGATGGCCGACGCGCTCGAGGCGAAGATGGTGGAGATTCTCGCGGCCAACGCGCAGGATCTGGAAGCGGGGCGGTTGATGGGACTTTCCAGGGCGCTGCTGGACCGGTTGATGCTCAACGAGAAGCGGGTAAAAGAGATGGCCCAGGGGTTACGCGACGTGGTGAAGCTTCCCGATCCCGTGGGCGAGGTCGTGGCCATGTGGCGGCGGCCCAACGGCCTTGAGGTAGGTCAGATGCGGGTGCCGCTCGGGGTTATCGGCATGATCTACGAGGCGCGCCCGAACGTAACGGTCGATGCCGCCGGATTGTGTCTTAAGGCGGGCAACGCGGTGGTCCTGCGGGGCGGTTCGGAGGCGATAAACTCTAACCGCGCCATCACCCGCATTATCGCTGCGGCAGCATACCAGGCGGGTATCCCGGAAGGGGCAATTGAGTTTATCGACCGGACGGAGCGGGAGGCAGCCCAGGTGCTGATGCGGCTTAACGGGTACATCGACGTCCTGATTCCGCGCGGCGGCGCGGGGCTTATCCAGACCGTGGTCAAAACCGCTACCGTCCCCGTTATCGAAACCGGGGTGGGTAACTGCCATGTTTACGTGGACGAGTTTGCCGATCTGTCCAAGGCTGAGCCGATCATCATCAACGCCAAGTGCCAGCGGCCGGGCGTTTGCAACGCGATGGAGACGCTTTTAGTCCATGAGGCGGTGGCCCCGGCCTTCCTCCCGGCGATAGCCCAGCGCCTCAAAGAGCGGGGGGTGGAGATCCGCGGTTGCCCCACCACTTTGAAGTTCATTCCCTGGGCGAAACCGGCTACCGAGGAGGACTGGTACACCGAATTCCTCGACCTTATCCTCGCGGTGCGGGTGGTGCGAAACCTGGACGAGGCACTTGACCATATTTACCGCTACGGGACCAAACACTCCGAGGCGATCATCACCGAGAACTACACCAACGCCCGCCGCTTCCTGAAAGAGGTAGACGCAGCTGCCGTTTACGTTAATGCCTCGACCCGTTTCACCGACGGGGGGCAGTTTGGCTTCGGTGCGGAGATCGGCATCTCTACCCAGAAGCTTCACGCGCGCGGGCCCATGGGCTTGAAAGAGCTTACTACGGTTAAGTATATCGTCTTCGGGGAAGGACAGATCCGGGAGTAGCCCTCTGATAACCGCGCGCGTAACATAAAGAAATAATTGATCCGGGGCTGGAATAACCGACGGCTATATTCTTTGGGCCTATTTTTTCGGTTCTTACATTGATCATTGGCTAAAGAAAGGTTATAATTTAGGCAAAATGGGGCGTACTGGTACGGTAGTGCAGATTGGCCTGATGGGGGGAACCTTTGACCCTATCCATTACGGGCACCTGGTAGCGGCGGAGGATGCGCGGTACGAGCTGGGCTTGGAAAAAGTGGTTTTCATTCCTGCGGGACAACCGCCCCACAAGCCGAAGGGATTGGTTTCTGAGGCGGCGCACCGTGTCGCGATGGTTCGTCTGGCTATCGCCACCAATCCCTGCTTTGAACTTTCTACGGTCGAAGTTGAGCGGCCAGGACCCTCTTATACAGTCGATACTGTGGCGGCCTTCCGGAAACAATACCCTGCCGGCGAGCTCTATTTTATTACGGGTGCAGATGCGGCGGCCGAAATCCTCTCGTGGCACAGGGCGGAAGAATTGCTCGCTCTCTGCCGGGTCGTAGCGGTCACCCGGCCCGGGTATGTACTGGATAACCTGCGCGAACGGCTGGCTGGGCTTGATACTTATCTCTGGCGCAAGATTCGCGTGCTTCCGGTTCCCGGCGTAGCCATTTCTTCCACGGCGATTAGGGAGCGGGTCCGCGAGGGAAGACCGATCCGGTACCTTTTACCGGACCAGGTTGAGGCGTACATCAAAGAACAGGGGTTGTATCGTTAAGGGTGTATCGGGGTGTTCCCCCGTGATCAAGATTAACACTTCAGGAGAAAAGAGGTGAGGTACGTGGCGCGGACCCTTTACGTGGGCAACCTGCCGTGGGCTACCCGGGCAGAAGACCTAGCGGAAATATTCTCCTCCTATGGCGAGGTGCTCTCCAGCCGGATCATTTCGGACCGGCAAACCGGGCGTTCGCGGGGCTTCGGCTTTGTCGAGGTACGCGATGAAGATGCCGACGCGATGATCGCTGCTCTCAACGGCGCCGAGCTCGGCGGCCGGGTCATCATCGTCAACGAGGCCCGGGAGCGGCAGGACGTTAGAAGGCGGTAAAAGCTTATTTCGGGATGAGTTTATAAGGGGGAATGATATTGGGCCTCAGTCCCCAGGAGTTGCTAAGCCTTATCGTCGCGGCCGCTGAGGAGAAAAAGGGTTTTGATATTATAATCCTGCAGGTAGGCCACCTGATGACGTTATGCGACTACTTCGTCATCTTGAGCGGCAGGTCGACGGTCCAGGTAAAGGCAATTGCCGAGCACATCCAGGATAAGCTGATGGAACGTGGGGTACCGGTCCTGCGCCGGGAAGGGTTCCGCGAAGGTTTCTGGGTGTTACTGGATTACGGGGATATTGTGGTCCATCTGTTCCGGGAAGAAGAACGCGAGTTTTACGGTCTCGAACGTCTGTGGCGGGATGCCCCGATCATCAAACCCGCAGTTAGTGGCTTGACCTGAGAGCTAATTTTATTTATAATTGTTGTGCGTGGGGCTGTGGCGCAGTGGGAGCGCGTTTCCTTGGCATGGAAAAGGTCGCGGGTTCAATTCCCGCCAGCTCCACCATAAGAGTGAAGGAGAGGAAGCCTCTTGTCTGGAACCCGGACAGAGGCTAATATTTTTAGAAGCAGGAGATAGACAGTCGGAGGCCGGCAGAGGGGAGACAATGGGCGGGTAAAGGCGTCAAAAAATTATGGCCTCTGGCTCTTTTTAGGAGGCGACCTGATGGAGGAAAGGTATCCTTTTGCGACGGTGGAGGAGAAGTGGCAACAGCGCTGGGCGGCGGCAGGGCTCTATCACGTTGACGATTTCGACAGCCGCCCCAAGTATTATTGTCTCGAGATGTTTCCTTACCCTTCGGGCCGGCTGCACATGGGGCACGTCCGCAACTACGCCATCGGGGACGTGGTGGCCCGCTTTAAAACGATGCAGGGTTACGCCGTTTTGCACCCGATGGGCTGGGACGCCTTCGGTTTACCGGCGGAGAACGCGGCGATCAAGCACGGTGTGCACCCCCGCGACTGGACGTGGGACAACATCGCCTTTATGCGCCGGCAACTCAAGGAACTCGGTCTGAGCTACGACTGGCGGCGGGAGATCGCTACTTGCCATCCGGGCTACTACCGGTGGACCCAGTGGCTCTTTCTCCAGTTCTACCACCGGGGCCTCGCCTATAAGAAAAAGGCTCCCGTCAACTGGTGCCCTTCCTGCGCCACGGTGCTGGCCAACGAGCAGGTGGTTGGCGGCGTCTGCGAGCGCTGTAAAACGCCCGTCACGCGGCGCGAGCTTGAACAGTGGTTCCTGAAGATTACGGCGTACGCGGAGCGGCTGCTCAACGACCTGGAAAAACTGCCCGGCTGGCCGGAAAAGGTCAAGATTATGCAGGCGAACTGGATCGGCCGGAGTGAAGGCGCCCTGGTCCACTTCCCGGTGGTGGGCCAGGAGGAGAAAATCAGCGTTTTCACCACGCGGCCCGATACCCTTTACGGCGTGACCTACATGGTGCTGGCGCCGGAGCACCCGTTAGTAAGCAAGCTTACCACGCCGGAGCGGCGGGAGGCGGTTGGGGCTTTTGTGGAGCGGGCGCGGCGCATGAGCGAGCTCTCGCGCACCGCGGGGGAGGCCGAGAAAGAAGGGCTTTTTACCGGCGCTTACTGTAAAAACCCGCTAACAGGTGAAGAGATACCGGTCTATATCGCCAACTACGTACTTATGGAGTACGGCACTGGTGCGGTGATGGCGGTGCCGGCGCACGACCAGCGCGACTTCGAATTTGCCAAGAAGTACGGTCTGCCCGTCAAGGTGGTAATCCAGCCGCCGGATGGGGAACTCGACGCAGCAACGATGACGGCGGCCTACGTAGACGAGGGCGTGATGGTGAATTCTGGCCCCTTCAGCGGGATGCCGAACCGCGACGGGATGCGGGCGGTAACTGCCTACTTGGAGGAGAAGGGGTGGGGGCGGTACCAGGTCAACTACCGGCTGCGGGACTGGCTGATCTCCCGGCAGCGTTACTGGGGTGCGCCGATCCCGATCGTTTATTGTGATAAGTGCGGTATCGTCCCGGTTCGGGAGGAGGATTTACCAGTGCTGCTCCCGTACGCGGTGGCCTTCAAGCCCACGGGGGAATCCCCGCTCAAGGATTGTCCTGAATTCGTCCACACCACCTGCCCGCAGTGCGGTGGTCCGGCCAAGCGGGAAACCGACACCATGGATACTTTTATCTGTTCCTCCTGGTATTACTTCCGCTACACGAGTCCGCGGGAGGAAAGCGGGCCCTGGGATCGAGCCAAGGTTGACCGGTGGCTCCCCGTCGACCAGTACATTGGCGGCGTGGAGCACGCCATCCTGCACCTCCTCTACTCCCGCTTTTTCACCAAGTTCCTCTACGATATCGGGCTGGTGGGGTGTGAGGAACCCTTCACTAATCTTTTGACCCAGGGGATGGTCTTAAAAGACGGCGCGAAAATGTCCAAGTCAAAGGGCAACATCGTCAGCCCTGAGGAGATCATGGCCAAGTTCGGGGCGGATACGACCCGGCTCTTTATCCTCTTTGCCGCGCCCCCGGAGCGGGACCTGGAGTGGAGCGACCAGGGAGTCGAGGGGTGTGCCCGGTTTTTAAACCGGGTCTGGCGGCTCTTCAATGCTCTTTTACCCGAAATTCAGGGAGCACCGGCACCCCAGGCGAACCTGGTAGGAGTGAACCGAGAGCTGCGGCGGCTCACCCACCTGACCGTCAAAAAGGTGACCGAGGATGTGGAGCGGTTCAACTTCAATACCGCGGTGAGCGCCATCATGGAGCTGGTAAACGGTATTTACCAGTTCTGTGACCGGGTGCCCCCGGTAGACCGGGACCCCGGCGTTCTGCGCGAAGCGGTCGAAAAGTTGCTTATTCTCCTGGCGCCCTTTGCCCCGCACCTTAGTGAAGAGCTGTGGGCGCGGCTGGGCGCTACCGAAAGCGTCCACCGGCAGTCATGGCCCCAGTACCACCCCGATCTTTTGGTTCAGGATGAGGTGGAAATAGCCGTCCAGATCAACGGCCGGGTCCGGGGCCGGATCGTTGTTCCTGGGGCGGCCACGGCGGCGGAGATAGAGACGGCGGCGCTCGCGGCGCCCCGCATCCGCGAGTGGCTAACGGGCAAAACCGTGACAAAGGTCGTGACGGTACCCGGAAAGCTGGTGAACATTGTCGTCAAGTAAATAAGTCCATCAAAGAATTTTCCCCGGTTGGCGAAAAAGTTCTGGGTGGAATGGCGTAATTTTTG
>NZ_JBRAIN010000103.1:0-5622 GCF_052743955.1 Thermodesulfitimonas sp. | reverse complement strand
GAAATTTTTCGCTCGTCTGGTAGCTCGGCCAGGCTCGGGGGCGGTGAGGTTTTGAAATTCCTACAGTGGGTTGACGCGGTCCAGAATGTTTTTTCTCTTGACATAAGGCGCCTGAAATGTTATACTTAACTTGTTGTCCTGGTTATTGCTACGCTTCTACTTGGCTCACGAGGTGGTCTTTTTTGTTCAAGATCGGCGACAAGGTTGTCTATCCGATGCACGGCGCAGGAATCATTGAAGCGATCGAGGAGAAAGAGATCTTGGGCGAAAAGAGAGAGTATTATGTGCTACGTCTTCCTATCGGAAATATGAAAGTAATGGTTCCGATTGCCAATAGCCGGGAGATAGGGTTACGCGAGATAATCAATAAACAGGAGGTCAAAAAGGTGCTTAACCTCTTGAAAGCCTCCGGAAGTCCAATGCCGAGCAACTGGAACCACCGTTACCGTGCTAACCTAGAAAAAATCAAAAGCGGCAATATTTACGCTGTAGCCGAAGTGGTACGTAACTTGGCAAGAAGAGAAAGAGAGAAAGGTCTTTCCTCTGGCGAGAAGCGAATGCTGGAAAACGCCAAGCAGATTTTGATCAGTGAGCTGGCCCTCGCCACCGAAGTCGAGGAAGATAAAGCCAGAAGCCTTTTAGATAAAGCTTTCGCTTAAAGACAAATAGGTACGCCACTGGGAGGGCGTACTTTTTTTTATTTTCTGTTGCCCAGCCAAAGTAATCCGGCTCCTTGAGAAGATAATGTGGGTAAAGCCGTATAATCTATAAGGAATCACACAAAAATTACCTTAAAAAGAAAGCCCTATAATTTTAAAATAGTACCCCGAGCGCTCTTCTAGCTCGGCAATTTTATACATACAGATCAAGGAGGTGAAACATTATTTGGTACGGCGAGCAGTTTTCTTAGTCTTAGTTGTAGCGTGCGGGACGGGCGGTGTTTTCCTTGCCGCAAATCTTTTGCGTTTTTGGCACCTCGCAGATTCCGTTAAGATTACTCTTCTTATCGTTGCTGGAATTTTGGAACTCTTACTCGGTATTTTTCTCGCCCCCCGCCTAATCAACGGCGTCATCTGGGTCGTAAATAAGGGCGAACAGCATTTTCAAAAGATTCCCGTTGTTGATCTGGTAGTCGGGGTTCTGGGACTCATTATCGCCCTTATCATTGCCAACCTGTTCGGCAATATTTTGGCCAGCTTTGGCTGGCTCGGCAAGATTATTTGGCTTGGCGTTACGATACTTCTGGGGTACCTTGGTCTCTCAATCGGGATAAAAAAGGGTGAAGAGTTGTGGAGCACCATTGGTTCCCTTTCCCGGGCAAGCAAGGAAAAAGGTAACAAAGAGCAACGCAACCTAGGGCAGGTCAAGATCGTCGATACGAGCGCGGTTATTGGCGGCCGCATCGCCGATCTCTGCGCCAGCGGCTTCATTGAAGGGACGTTGCTAGTTCCGGTCTTCGTTCTGGACGAGTTACAACATATTGCCGACTCTAACGACGTGTTAAAGCGGAACCGGGGGGCGGCGCGGCCTCGATATCCTGAACCGAATGCGCAAAGAGGCCCACGTAAAAATACAGATCTACGAAGATGTCCAGGCACTGGTCAACATCCCGGAGGTAGATGCTAAGCTTATGCAACTGGCCAAAAGCCTGAAGGCGAAAATTATCACTACGGATTTTAACCTTAATAAAGTAGCCGAACTCCAAGGGGTTAAAGTTCTTAACGTAAATGAGCTGGCCAACGCCCTCAAGCCCATCGTTTTGCCCGGTGAAGAAATGGTCGTGCAGGTTGTGCGGGACGGAAAAGAGGCGGGACAGGGAGTGGCCTATCTTGACGACGGGACGATGATCGTAGTGGACGGTGGGGAAAAATATATTGGCAAGCCCGTGCGCGCCACAGTAACCAGCGTCCTCCAGACCACCGCGGGCAGGATGATCTTTGCCAAACTAAAGAATCTCCGGGAAGACGGCGGCGAAAAGCTTGATGGGGTGAACGCGGTTGGTTGAAGCCGGTGTCGTCATAGTGGCCGCGGGCCAGAGCGTCCGGATGGGGGGTGGCCCCAGGAAACAGTACCGCCTTTTAGGGGGCCTCCCAGTAGTGAGCCGGACGCTTAACGTTTTCGAAGGTCTGGAAGCGGTGAAGGAGATCGTCCTGGTGGTTCCGCCAGGCGAAGAAGAGTTCTGTTACCGGGAAATAATTAAACCCTTCGGTTACCGCAAAATCGCGGCGGTAGTCCCCGGCGGCACCCACCGCCAGGAGTCAGTCTGGGCCGGGCTGCAGCATTTCACGCACCCGCCCGAAGTCGTGGTCGTTCACGACGGGGTCCGGCCGCTGGTGCGGCCTACGCTTGTCGAGGCCGCAATCGAAGCGGCCTCCTCCTGGGGCGCGGCCGTGGTCGCCGTTCCGGCTAAGGACACTGTCAAATTAACCGACGGGGCGGGTTTTGTCGCGCAAACGTTGCCTCGGGACCAGGTCTATCTGGCCCAGACCCCCCAAGCCTTTCGCTTTGAAGTCCTAGTTACAGCACACCGCCGGGCACAGCAGGAAGGATTCTACGGTACTGACGATACGGTGCTGGTAGAGCGCCTCGGCCTCCCGGTTAAGGTGGTTCAGGGCGCCTACGAAAACCTCAAGCTCACCACCCCAGAAGATTTTACTGTCGCCGCCGCACTTCTTGGGGGACAGATGCCGCTACGCGTAGGCTTCGGTTATGATGTTCACCGTCTCGTCCCCGGACGACCCCTTATTCTGGGCGGCGTCACGATTCCCTGGGAAATGGGGCTTGAAGGGCATTCCGACGCCGATGTTCTTTGTCACGCAGTGATGGACGCCCTCCTCGGGGCCGCTGCAGCCAGGGACATCGGTTACCACTTCCCGCCTACGGAAGAAAGTTACCGGGGGGTATCGAGCCTCTCACTGCTGGCGCGCGTCCGGGAAATTATTGCTGCCCGCGGCTTTCGGGTCACAAATATCGACGCCGTCGTTGTGGCCCAGCGGCCGCGGCTATCCCCCTTCGTGACCACAATGGCGGAAAATATCGCCCGCACCCTCGAAATCCCTGCCCTTCTGGTCAACGTCAAGGCAACCACCACGGAAGGGGTAGGGTTCACCGGGCGGGAAGAAGGCATTGCCGCCTATGGAATAGCGGTTTTACACCGAACGTAGGTACACCGGCCGCACCACCATTGTTTGGAACCGCCAACGAATGCTATAATTGTCCTGGTGATGCCCGGAAATGTTTTGGAAACGTTTACGCGAAGACATCCAGGTAGTTTTCGAACGTGATCCCGCAGCGAAAAGCGTCCTTGAGGTCCTCCTCTGCTATCCTGGCCTGCACGCCAATCTGGCTGCACCGGGTCGCGCACGCCCTGTACCGTAGGCGCCTTTTTCTCCTGGCGCGTCTTCTTCCCCACCTCGGACGCTTTTTAACCGGTATCGAGATTCATCCCGGTGCCAAAATCGGCAGACGCTTCTTCATCGATCATGGCGCAGGCGTAGTTATCGGGGAAACTACAGAGATCGGGGACGATGTCACCCTCTACCAGGGAGTCACCCTCGGGGGCACCGGCAAAGAAAAGGGTAAGCGCCACCCGACCATTGGTAACAACGTGGTCATCAGCGCCGGCACCAAAATCCTTGGTTCCTTCACCGTCGGCGATAATTCGAAGATCGGTGCCGGTTCGGTAGTGCTAAAACCCGTCCCGCCCAACTGCACGGTGGTTGGCGTTCTCGGCAGGGTAGTGGTGCGCGAGGGCCAAAGGGTCCGCGACGCGATCGACCTGCGCCACGACCAGATCCCCGACCCCGTGGCGGAAACACTCAACCGGTTTGAAGCGGAGATAAAGACGTTAAAGCAAAAACTAGCGGCACTCGAAACCAGGCTCTACAGGGAGGAAAAATCTTGATCGAGCTCTACAATACCCTGAGCAAACGGAAAGAGAAGCTTATCCCGCGTGAACCAGGCGTGGTGCGGATGTATGTCTGCGGCCCCACCACTTACAACTATATCCACCTCGGCAACGCGCGGGCAGTCGTGGTTTTCGATACCATCCGACGGCACCTTGAGTACCGTGGCTATCGGGTGCTCTTTGTCCAGAACTTTACGGACGTGGACGACAAGATCATCAACCGGGCGGCCGAAGAAGGGATCCCCCCGCACGAGGTGGCAGCAAAATATACGGCAGCGTATTTTGAAGACGCCGATAGGCTTAACGTGCGCCGCGCGGATATCCACCCGAAGGTTTCCGAACACATCCCGGAGATAATCGCTCTCGTCTCCACCCTTATCAAAAAGGGCTACGCTTACGTGAGTGGCGGCGACGTTTATTTTGCGGTCCGGCGCTTCCCTGGCTACGGGAAACTCTCCGGGCGTAACCCCGATGACTTGCTTGCAGGCGCCCGCGTCGAACCCGGGGAAAACAAGCGTGACCCCCTCGACTTTGCCCTTTGGAAAGCGGCCAAGCCCGGAGAACCCAAGTGGCCAAGCCCGTGGGGTGAAGGTCGGCCCGGCTGGCATATCGAGTGCTCCGCGATGGCCCTCAAATACCTCGGACCCGACTTCGACATTCACGGCGGCGGCGCCGATCTCATCTTCCCTCACCACGAGAACGAAATCGCCCAGTCGGAAGCGGCCACCGGTCAGTCGTTCGCCAGGTACTGGCTCCACAACGGTTTCATCACCGTCCGGCAGGAAAAAATGTCCAAATCGATCGGCAACGTCTTTCTGGTCCGGGATATCTTGAGGCTATACCCCGCACCTGCTGTCCGGCTCTTCCTCATCGGAACCCACTACCGGAGCCCGCTCGACTACGCGCCCGAGTATCTCGAAGCGGCGGCGCGAAGCGCGGCGCGGTTGGCCAACTCCTACCGCTTGCTCACCGAAGCAATCGCCAAACAACCGCCCGGCGAGGGTGACGATGGGATCCTGGCCGAACGACTGTCGGCGATAGAAGCGGCATTCGGGGCAGCGATGGACGATGACTTCAATACGGCGCGGGCTCTGGCCTGCTACTTCGATCTGGTCCGGGAGATCAACGGGGCTGTGCACACCCCCCCACTCCCACCGCAAGAGATCCTATTCCGGGCAATGGACCTTTTCTGCGCCTTCAACCGGGTGCTCGGCATTTTTCCGGAAAAAGACGGGAAACCCCAGGTTGAGGGTAAAAAGGAGCACCAAGAAGATGACCTATCGCTCCGTCTCCTCAATCTTCTCATCGCGGTCCGCCAGGAGGCAAGAGAAAGGAAAGACTGGAACACAGCCGACCGTATTCGCGACGGGCTTAAAGAGATTGGCATCCTCTTAGAAGATACACCAGAAGGAGTACGCTGGAAGAGAGCATAATTTCGGAGCACGTAAATTTTGCGGCGTGCGAATTTGTTAAAGGGGAGGGGTCTTTTATGGGAGCTGTCCGGGCAAGGGTTATACTGTTAGGCCATACGCCTAACCCAGAATTGATCGTTGCTACCGCAGGACGACGCTGTTACTCGCCACTTGGAACGGAGGCGCTTCTAGAAAAAGTGCGGGACGGCGATCCGGCAGCCTTTATCGCCAAATTAGTGCAGATGGGACACGTAACGCCTATCGAACACGCCACCTTTACCTTTGCCGTTGAAGGTGTCTCGC
>NZ_JBRAIN010000102.1:0-5651 GCF_052743955.1 Thermodesulfitimonas sp. | reverse complement strand
AGAGCACCGGCCTTCCAAGCCGGCTACGTGGGTTCGATTCCCATCACCCGCTCCACGTCCCGGTAGCTCAGCGGACAGAGCAGCGGCCTTCTAAGCCGCGGGTCGGGGGTTCGAATCCCTCCCGGGACGCCATTTTCCAAAAGCATGTAAAACCGGCACTTTCCGCTAGGTAACCCCTCAGCATTTTCCAGTTCTACCACTGACGAAACTGACGAAGCCGTTGCTGACAAAATTGTTTTCCCAGCAGGAAACCCCACCACTTCACGATGAAAGCTTAAAAAAGCAAAATAATATTTACGGGTAAGAGAACACTTTACCGTCGAGGGAATTTACGCATGAACTTCACCGCCGCCTACCGCCGCCTCGGACCTGAAGAGCTACGCCGCCGCGTCGCTGAAGCCTACCAGCGGCTCAAAAGTTGTAACCTCTGCCCCCGTCGTTGCGGGGTCAACCGGCTTAAAGGCGAGCGGGGCGCCTGCCGCAGCGGCCGAGAAGCTGTGGTTTCGAGCTACGGGCCGCACTTCGGCGAAGAGGCGCCCCTCGTTGGCACCCGCGGCTCCGGAACCATCTTCTTCGCCTACTGCACCCTGCACTGCGTCTTTTGCCAGAACTACGAACTCAGCCACCAAGGCGAAGGAGAACCAGTTAGTGTGGCCCGCCTGGCCCGGATGATGCTGGCCCTCGAACTGATGGGCTGCCATAACCTCAATCTGGTGAGTCCTACCCATTTTGTCCCCCAGATCTTGGCCGCGCTGCTGAAAGCGGCCGCCGAAGGGCTTAACCTGCCTATCGTTTACAACACCGGCGGTTACGAAAGTCTCGAAACCCTCAAGCTACTCGACGGCGTAATCGATATCTACATGCCCGACTTTAAATATACCGACCCCGAAAGCGCCGCTAAATACTCCGGCGCGCGGGATTACCCTCAGGTGGTAAAAGAGGCGCTGAAGGAAATGCAGCGGCAGGTCGGCGACCTCACGCTCAACGAGCAAGGGATCGCTTTCCGGGGGCTCCTGGTGCGCCACCTCGTCCTACCGGAAAATCTAGCGGGGACTAAAGAGGTCGTCGCGTTTCTTGCCCGCGAAGTTTCTCCACGATGCTTTATCAACGTGATGGCCCAGTACTACCCTACCTACCGCGCCCGGGAGTTTCCGCCACTCGACCGCCGCATTACCCGTACGGAATATGCGGCGGCCGTAAAGGCGGCCCAAGATGCCGGTCTACGCGTCTACCGAGATTAACTTACCCTGTTAGCCCCAGCGCCCGGCGGTAACAGTTGGCCGCTTCTCCTTCCTGGCCTAGTTCCGCCATAATACTCGCTTTAAGACTCCATACCCGCTCGTCTTGAGGCGCAACCTCCTCCAGCCGCTCGACAAGCTTCTGAGCCTCCTCAAACCGCCCCATCCCCGCAAGGCAGGCCGCCTGGTTAACCAGAAAGGTGTTGCGCTCCGGACCCCCAATAGCTACCGCCTTTTTGTAGAGGGCAAGCGCCTCGTGGCGCCGGTCAGTTGCTTCTAGACACATAGCTAAGTTATTCAGAAGCACCGGGTCTTCAGGATTCTTCTCTACTAGCTCCCTTAAAAGCTGAATCGCCTTACTAACCCGTCTGGTTTTAAAGTAACAAAGCGCAAGGTTAGCCCTAATGGTATCCTGGGGCTCCATCCCTAACGCCAATTCAAAACAAGCGGTGGCTTCATCGTACCGACGTAGAAAAAAGAGGCTAAAACCCTTATTGTTTAGAAGCTCTACCCCACCGGCTCCCAGACGCTGCGCCTCCTCGTAACAGCGGAGCGCTTCTGCATAGCGGCCAAGCCGGTTCAAGGCTATCCCCATGTTAACCAGCAGGCTGGCGCTACGCCCCCCTGCCGCCCGAGCGTCTTGAAAGGCTTTCAGTGCCTCTTCTATCTCTCCTAACCGTAGCAGACAGAGGCCTTTAAGGTTTAACACCGTGCTATGGGTTAAACCGGCAGCGAGGGCCCGGTTAATATAGGAAAGCGCCCGTCCCGGCTCGCGCGCGTCGAGCAGGTGACTGCCGATGGCCGCCAAAACCCAGGCCCGCTCCTTGAAAAACGTGGGCGTTGTCCCGCGTAGCAGACCGGCTTCCGGATCACCCCCGCTCCGTTCAGCACAGAAGCCTAGCCAGAGATGCCTGACGTGCTCTACCGCCCGGTCCATCTGGCCTAGCTTGAAGGATAACTCCCCCGCCTGAAGGTGCAACTCCACGCGCTGCGGCTCCTCCCGGAGTGCCCGATTAACGAGCGCCAGAGCGACTTCGTTAAACCCGAAGCAGGCACAAAACCGGGCACCGGCACTTAGAAGACGGGTTCTTTTCAAGCATAACTTGAGCTTCGGCACCGGATTGCAAATCAAAATTAGCATAAGAGATCACCCCTCCCCACCTAATTTGCAGCAAATATCAGGCAAAACGGTAACCGCAAGAGAAATTAGACACCCCTTCTCCCTTTTCCTTCCATTACTACCAAAAATTTGTTGACAAATTCTTCTCTCATTTGCGCTTTAAAACTTGCGTCCGGCAAAAGTCGCGGCTATCCTTTTAGTGATAAAGAATATGGTAAGCGTGGTGTTAACGGGTTGAACGCGGAAAGGGCTCTTTGGGGGAAGGTAGCCATCGTCACCGGCGGTAGCCGAGGCATCGGCGCGGCCATCGCGCAGGAACTCGCCCGCCACGGCGCCAGCGTAGCCGTAAACTATCATTCCTCTGCGGCCGCCGCGGCCAAAGTAGCAGCCGCCTGCCGGGAATACGGCACCCGGGCGGTAGCCTTCCAAGCCGACATTGCCGACCCGGAAGCGGTGGAGAAACTCTTTATAGCCGTGGAGGAAAGCTTAGGACCGGTAGAAATCCTGGTCAATAACGCTGGGACGGGCCTTAGACGCTTGGCGGTCGAAACAACCGACGCGGAGTGGCACCAGCTCCTAGCCGTAAACCTTTCCGGCGCCTTCTACTGTTCCCGCCGGGCGCTCGGCAGCATGATCCGCCGCCGTTGGGGACGCATCATCAACATCGCTTCGGTCTTCGGCCTCACCGGCGCCGCCTATGAGGCCGCTTACGCCGCCGCTAAGGGAGGGCTCATCGCCTTCACCAAGTCGCTCGCTCGCGAAGTGGGGAGTGCAGGAATCACAGTCAACGCCGTCGCTCCCGGCCCGGTTGAAAGCGATATGCTCCGTGAAGGTCTCTCTCCGGAGGAACTAGCGACGTTAGCTACGGAAATCCCCTCCGGTCGGCTTGGGAAGCCGGAAGATATCGCCGGCGCCTGCGTCTTTCTCGCCTCGCCGGCCGCCAGTTTCATCAATGGCCAAGTTCTTTGCCTTGACGGCGGCTGGCTCCCGTGATTCCGCCACAAATAACGGATCTTCAAACGAACAGCCTTTAGCTTACGTGGTGCCGGAAGGTAAGATGCCTGATATGGCAGAACGCTTCCCGCCACACTGGACCACGGTCAAAAACGATACTCGCAACAAGAATCCCGATAAGCGCCCCGGCTAGAACCTCGTAAGGCGTGTGGCCCACGGGATGCTCGGGCAAATCCACAGGACTTGTAGGGTTATCCTTTTCCCGAAGCAAAGTTTTTAGCAACCGGGAATGCTTTCCCGCCAACCGCCGCACCCCCATCGCGTCGTGCAAGACAATGAGGGCGAAAACCAGCGCGAGGGCAAACTCTTCCGAATCGTACCCCAAAGAAAAGCCGATTGCGGCCACCATCGCCGTAACCATCGCGCTCTGGGCACTGGGCGTCCCGCCATCACTAATAAGCCATGACCAGCGCCAGCAGCGCTCTTTCAAGTACATGTAAACTCCTTTTACAAACTGAGCTACCCCGCAGGCGGTCAGCGGGGCGGTGATAAGTTTATGGTTAGCTAGCCACTCTTTCGCAAAGTCCGAAAACATACTTTAATCTCCCCGGCACGAATCCTTATCAAAAAATTATAGCCTAAAGAAACGTGCACGCGCTACCTTTAGGTAAATAAAACCGGTAAGGGTACGGCGGTCCACCCTCGTACTTTGAACGCTTCCAGAAGCGCCGGCAAGGCCGTGAGTAGGACCCGGGGCCTATGGGGAACGAAACTCCCGTCGTGGCAAAGAACGATTCCTCCCTCAAGGTCCGGGCAGCGGAGTACCCGCTTCGCGACTACCGAAGGTTTTATGCCCCATAACCAGTCCAGGCTATCACACGACCATAGGACCACCTGCATCCCTAGTTCTTGAGCCACCGCTAACGTCCACCGGTTTAAAAGCCCCCAGGGTGGCCGGAAATACCGGGGTGATTCTCCCGTAACATTTGTTAAAATCTCTGCTGCCAGCCTCATCTCGCAGCGTGTGCTCTGGTAGCTTAACAGGGGTTGGGGCCGGTGTGCAAAACCGTGGCTGGCGATGTGATGCCCATCACGGATAACAGCCTGTACTACTTCCGGATACCGCCGGACCTTTTGGGCCAGGAAGAAAAAGGTAACTTTGGTTTCGTACCGGCGCAGCAGGGCCAATATCTGGGGCGTATAAAAAGGGTCGGGACCATCGTCAAAGGTGAGCGCAACCTTACCCGTACCCCGCGGCCCGCGCCGTAATACCAGTCCTTCCTGCCCAAAATCCGGCAGCAAACTCACCCAGCCACCCACCCCCGGTTTGTTCCCGCTATCAAACTAGCGAAGAAAGCGACAGCAGCTTCAGCCGCGTTTGGTCGCGCTAATCGCTTTATACCCTGACGCAGAAAGTTCCCCACGCCGTCCTCGTCGCGCAACACTTTCGTGACCCAACCTACCAGTTCCTCTTGGTCCTTTACCCATAAAGCGGCATTCGCCCGGATATAATGAAGGGCGTTAGCCTCCTCCTGTCCGAGCAGACACCGGTAAATAATAACCGGCAGACCTACCACCGCAGCTTCGGCCAGCGTTAGGGCCCCCGCCTTGCTGACCAGAAGGTCCGCCGCCGCCATAAACTCCACCACGTTTTCCACAAACCCGTAAAACTGGAAACGGGGATCCTGGCCGAACCGCCCCGTCAACCGTTTCCAGACGATTTTATCCCTCCCCGTAACTACCAATACCCGGACGGGAAATGTAAGGCGACTCAAGGCCGCACACGTTTCCTCTATAGCGGCTACCCGGCTAAACCCCCCGCCCATTACTAAAACCACCGGCTGGCCCTCAGGTAGGCCCAAGCGCTGCCGGGCTACCTGCCGCTCAGGAACCGCCGTAAAGCAGGGGTGAATAGGTACCCCGACAACCTCTATTTTCCCCGGGCTTACCCCACGCCGGACAAGCGTTTGCTTTACACCCTCGTCGGGAACAAGGTACAAATCTACTCCCGGATGCACCCACTCCGCGTGGGCTGCGTGGTCAGTAAGCACCATCACCACGGGTACCTTTAGCTCACCCCGCAGCCGTAACGCAGCGACCACTCGCCCCGGTGTGGGAAAAGTTGCCACCAGTAAGTGTGGCCTAACCGCCGTTAAAAGCCCCTTTAAAGCGCTACGACCAAGAGAATCTAAAATATAACCCTGTTCCCGCAAATGTTTATCCGTTTGCCGGTAAAACTACCCGTAACAACGGGGAAAACGCCGTACCAAAGAAAGGTAGAAGTAGCGCGAAACCAGATCAAAAAAGGGGCTAACTAACTCGATAAAATTATAGGTGTG
>NZ_JBRAIN010000101.1:0-5749 GCF_052743955.1 Thermodesulfitimonas sp. | reverse complement strand
AAAAATTTGCTGGGAGTAGAGGAATTTCCCTGGAAAATGTAGAATATAGGTGAGGCTAAGTTCAACAGGGCCCTTTAAAATGGAGGAGCGGGACAGGCCTATAAAGTGGTGGGGGGGAATCAATGTTCGGTTTGGCACCGGATATCGGTATCGACTTAGGGACGGCGACCGTCCTGGTTTACGTCAAAGGCAAGGGAATTGTTTTAAAGGAACCTTCCGTGGTGGCCGTTAACCGGGATGATAACAAGGTGATTGCGGTGGGGGAGGAGGCCCGCCGGATGCTCGGGCGTACCCCCGGAAACATTATTGCGGTACGCCCACTCCGGGAGGGGGTCATTGCGGATTACGATGTCACCGAAAGAATGTTGCGGTATTTTTTAGAGAAGTGCGGGTGCAGGCGCTTTATACTGCGGCCGCGGGTGATGGTTTGTATCCCGACCGGGGTAACGAGCGTGGAGGAGCGGGCCGTGCGGCAGGCGGCCCTCCAGGCCGGAGCCCGGCAAGCCTTCCTGATCGAGGAACCAATGGCGGCGGCTCTTGGGGCAGGGATAGACGTGAGTGAGGCCAGCGGGTCAATGGTTATCGATATCGGCGGTGGAACGACCGATATCGCGGTACTTTCACTCGGCGGCATCGTTTGTTCGACCTCGACGCGCATAGGCGGGGATAAGTTTGACGAAGCCATCGTCCGGTACGTGCGGCGGGAGTTCAACCTGATCATTGGTGAACGATCCGCGGAGGAGCTGAAGATCGAAATCGGTACCGCTTATCCGGCGAATAATTCGGAACGCACGGCGGCTATTCGGGGAAGGGACCTGGTAAGCGGCCTGCCCCGCTCGGTGATGGTGACCAGCCGCCAGGTCTGGGAAGCGATTCAGGAGCCGCTCGAGGCTATCGTGGCGGCGGTTAAAGGGGTGCTGGAGCGGACACCGCCGGAATTGGCGGCCGATATCGTGGACAAGGGTATCGTTATGACGGGCGGGGGTTCGCTTCTTGAGGGAATAGACAAGCTTATCGCGCGCGAAACCGGCTTGCCCGTGTACGTGGCCGAGGATCCGGTTTCCTGTGTGGCTTTGGGCACTGGTCGTGCCTTGGGGATGCTCCACGTTCTCGCCCGCTCCCGGAACTGATTGGCACGGAGGGGATTTAGGATGACGCTTTACTGGCCGGTTAAGGGGAGCGCCAATACCGTCGCTACGGTGGAGGCTGCAATCACGCGGGCTAGAGAACTGGATATCCAGCATCTGGTGGTAGCCTCCTGCTCCGGAGAAACAGCCTCTCGTTTCATAGGGACGGGTCTTAGGGTGGTCTGTGTGACCCACCAGGTGGGTTTCGAGGCCCCCGGCGTTGACGAGATGAGCCCCGAAATGAGGGAGCGGCTCTCCCGCGCGGGCGTAAAACTGCTTACTACTACCCATCTAATGGCTGGGCTGGACCGGGCGTTACGGTTTAAGTTTGGCGGGCTCTACCCGGCAGAGCTTATTGCCGCTACCCTCCGGCTTTTCGGCCACGGGCTTAAGGTTTGCGTCGAGATTAGCGTAATGGCTCTTGACGCCGGACTTATTCCGGCAGGGGTGGATGTTGTGGCGGTAGGCGGCACCGCGAGCGGCGCGGATACGGCGGTGGTGATTCGGCCGGCTCATTCCCAGCACTTTTTCGAAACGAAGGTCCGCGAGATAATCTGTAAACCAAGGGATTTTTAGTTACGCCAGGTACTTAAAACCTGTCGCCCCAGCAAAACCGGCAAATTTATAATCATGCTAACAAGCCGGTACCTGCTGGGGCTTTTCCGGTGATAATGGTAAATAGAGACAAAATACGGCGTTTTTTTATCCTCTTTGCCCTGCTCGGGGTGGTGGTACTCCTGGTAAGTCCGGGGGTGCGCCGGGAGCGAGTGGGGTTGCCCGGCAACTTTAAGGTTGCGCCCGGGCTTTATCTTGTCGACTCCCAAAATATATCCCGGTTAGAGGGCCTTTCCGGTGTGGCGGTAGGGGAAGGGGTTACCGGAAAGCGCTTGGTCCGGATCGCCGCTTCTGTTTCTCTGTCTTCCCCAATCAAAGTCCAGCCATATACAAAAGAGGAGCGCCTTGCTCCGGAACTTAAGACGGGCGGGGATGGACGTTCAGATCCCCTCGTGGTTAACATCACCCTCTTTTCCCCAGACGAGAAGAGAGAGGTGGCCGCGGCGGTAGCGGCTGCCGGCGGCACCGTTTTACGCGGGCTCGACGAGGAAGACGCGGCGACGTTGCGGGTAAAGGTGCCGCGGGCGGCCCTCCAGAAGCTTGCCGCAGAAAATGGTGTGGTATGGATTGAACCGTATGCGCCGCGGCGTTTCTTAGTAGACCGGGCGGCAGCGGTAACCGGAACGGCGCCGCTCTTGTCACCGGGGTTTGTTGCTGCGGCGGGACTTTCCGGGAACGGTCAGATGGTGGGGGTGGCCGATAACGGGTTGGATAAAGGGAGCCTTGAGGACCTTCACCCTGATTTCGCGAGTACGCCAGGGCGGATGCCTAAGGTGGTTATGCTGCGTTCTTGGGCGGGGGGGCCGCTTGGGGACCGGACGGGGCACGGGACACACGTTGCCGGGACCATCGCCGGGACAGGGGCTGCCTCGGGTGGGCGTTACCGGGGTATCGCGCCGGGGAGCAGCATCTACTTCCAGGCGATCGCTAACGCGCAAGGGGAACTAGACCCGCCGGCGGACCTGATCTCTCTTTTCCGACCGGCCTACAGCGCTGGCGTGCGGGTACACGTCGACGGCTGGGGCGGTGGCAAAAACAGTTATACAGCTGTGGCGGCCCAGATCGACCGTTTTTGCTACTATAACCCTGATTTTTTGCCGGTTTTCGGCGCGGGCAACAGCGGTCCGACCGCCGGGAGCCTTACCGCGGAGGCCAACAGTAAGAACGCTCTGGTAGTAGGTGCGGCGGAGAATCCCCGGCCCCTTTTCGGTTATACCGGGAGGAAAGTGGCAGATTTTTCAAGCCGTGGCCCGACGGGTGACGGGCGGCTTAAGCCCGACCTGGTAGCGCCGGGCGCAGGGGTAATCGCACCGAGCTCGCGGCTGGCTCCCTCCCCGCCCGGGCAGGGCTACTACCGGCAGCTCGACGGGACGAGCATGGCGGCGGCCGTCGCCGGCGGCGCGGTGGTTCTGCTGCGCGAGTACCTGCAGCGGGAGGAAGGTTTGGCGACGCCGCCAGCAGCCCTTTTGAAAGCACTTTTGATCAACGGGGCGCACAAAGACTTTACGCCGGCCGGTGCGGGAGGCTTCGGGGAGCTTGACCTAATGGCTACGGTGCTGGCGCTTCGGGAGAAGACCTGCCGCTACGTAGTGCACCCGGGCTTGAGGGAAAAAGAGAGCCTCACTTACGAAATGAGGGTAACGGATGGGAGCGCACCTCTGAAGGTTACCCTCTGCTGGACCGACCCGCCAGCGCTGCCGGGAGCGGGTCCAGCCCTGGTCTGTGACCTGGATTTGGTAGTGGTAGGGCCGGACGGGTGCCGGTACCTCGGAAATGATTTTACGGATAGCGGTATGCCGGACAGGCTGAACAACGTGGAGCAAGTCGCCATCCCGCGGCCGGTACCGGGTCGCTACTTGATAACGGTTACTGCGGTCAGGTTGGGCGGCGGGGCGGCGTCCGGCCAGGCTTTCGCTCTGGCCTACGGTCAGGTGCCGCGCCGGGAGGTAGTGGAAGACTTCGCGAATGGCCGGGTGCAGCTATCGGGCGACGGCGGGGAGCTATCGCTGCCGCAGGAGATGGTAGCATTGGTTAACGGCCGGCGGGTAGCTCCGGAGGAGGCTTTAAGTCCCGGGACGGATATCTACTTGATCCCGGGAAAGAATAAGGCTTACGCCATCGGAGAGAAGCGAGTGGTGGCGCCAGCGAATTTTCTCGGGACGGAGAAGGGCGCGGTTGTAGTGTCGGAAAGCGGGTCGTTGCCGGACGGGGGTTATCTGTTGCGTCCGGCGCAAGTACGTGTAGGCGATACCTTGGTTGCACCGGCCGCGGTTCCTTCCGGGGTACGGGCCGAGCTCGGGATTAATCCGGCGACCCAGACGGTCTGGATGGCGCGTGCCGCCTGGGCGGAGAAGAAAGGGTTCCTTGCGGCAGTGGAAACAGCAAGGGTTGTATTAATTAACGGTACCACCTACCCCCTTGCTCCGGGATGCCGGATAAGTCGGGAAACGGGGATTGCTGGCCTTGACCCGTTAGACAGGCCCTTCGGTCCGCCTGAGCCTCCAGGTGAGCTGCCGCCGGGCCTCCCGATAACGTTGCGTTTGGACCCCGGAAGCGGTACCGTACTTCATATTGCGGTGCAGCAGGAGCTTGTTTCTGGATTTATAAAAAAAGTTTCCGGTACTGGCCTTTCTTTTGAGGACGGGCGCTTCTATCCCTTTTTCCCGGGTGCGGGGGTAAGCCGCGGCGGACGGGTACTTGCTTCAGCGGCGGAGCTTAAACCGGGTGAACATCTCACCGGCGTAGTTTTGCCTGGGAGAACCGCGTTGCTGCACGCCTGGGCGGACGGTGGTTTTCTTTACGGGGAGCTTCTCTTTCTGGATGCGGCGAAAAAAACGATCCATCTTCAGGACGTGAACGGCGACTACCGGGTCCTCGAGCTTGCCCCGGGCGCTGGCTTTTTCTGCGGTACGGTCAGCCTCAGCGCTGCGGCGCTCTTTCCGGGAGAGTGGGTCCGTTTGCAAACCGGACCGGACGGGCGGGTGGTACGAGCTGATCTATCAGGGGGGGTGCACCAGACTGCGGGGGTGATCGAAGGTTTTGATAGCGCGCACCTGATCATTTCCGTAAGTGGTACCACGTACCAGTTAAGCTCGCGGAGTTTGCTCTTGAAAAACGGCTGGCCGGTGACGGTAGACGACCTTCGGGCGGGGGAGCGTGTAACGGTGACCTTCTGGGAGGGGTCCGGGAGCTTACCGGTGGCCCTGGCGGTGAAGGCCGAGACCAACGCCCCGCGCCCAATCCTGGAAATTGCGCCCCATCTTTACGGGAAACCCCTGCAGGGTTGGACGAACGGGACGCGCCTCTACGTCTATCCGGGTGACGGGCAGCGGCTTACGGTTGCGGTTTACGGCGGGGAGTTTACCTGTACCGTTGGTCTCAAGACTGCGGCTGCGGTGCGGGTCGTAAGTGTGGATGAGCGCACGGGCGGCGTTAACGGGAGCTGGGTAGAGCTTTCCGGCCCGCGGACTTTTAGCGATATTGCGGATTCATGGGCGGCCCAGGAGATTGCGGCGCTTGCCGCCGAAGGGTTCCTCTGCGGTTATCCGGACGGAACCTTTCGCCCCGACGCCCCGGTTACCCGGGTGGAGTTAGCCGTTTTAGCGGCGCGTTTGTGGCCCGGTATCCCGTACGGCCCCGTTCCCACAGATGCACCAGCTTGGGCGCAGGATGCCGTTCGGTTGGCGGTTTACCGCGGCACCTTGGCGCTTTCCCCAGCAGGGCTTTTCCGCCCGGCGGCGGTGTTGGACCGGGTGGCCGTTGCGGCGGCGCTGGCTTCGCTCCTCCCGGGAAAGGCGCCCGGCGGTGCGGTCCCGCCGTTCCGCGACTGGGCAAAGGTGCCGGTGCAGGCAAGAGAGGCGGTAGCCGAACTTTACGCCCGCGGTGTGCTGCGGGGACGGCCGGATGGCCGGTTCGACCCCTTCGCTCCTCTGACGCGGGCGGAGGCGGCAGCCTTATTTTACCGGCTACGACTCTTACCGGAGTGAACTCGGGAAAGGGTAACGAAG
>NZ_JBRAIN010000100.1:0-5776 GCF_052743955.1 Thermodesulfitimonas sp. | reverse complement strand
AAGCCCAGCGCCTCCCATGTCGCTGGACCAACTATGCCATCCACGACCAACCCGTTTTTCCACTGAAAGGATTGCACCGCCCGCCAGGTCCCGTCGCCAAAGATTCCGTCAACCGGTCCGTCGTAGTACCCCCATGAAGCAAGCCGCCACTGGACCTGGGAAACGTACCATCCGGTGCTCCCCCAATAAAGAGTCGGATACTCCGCACGCGCTTGCGGTTCAAGCGCAAAGAGAATCAGCAACACCGCCGCAAGAATAGCCATACCGGTCAGGCGCCGCAAATTCATCTTAACCCCTCCTGCACAGGTACAGACTGCCCTTCAGTTCTGTTTCCCGAGAGGAACAGTATCTCGTTCCCAACTATACCTTAGTTTTACCGGATACGTGAGGATTATAAAGCGAAGGGTACACTTTACAACCGGAGGGGAAAGCCGCGCGGGATTTACTCGGTAGCGTGGTGAAGAAAAAGCCGGCGGCTTAGGTGGTGCGCCGCCCGCACCGGCTCGGGGAGCCTGAAGCGGGTACAGAGCGAAAGCGCTAGTCTGGTAGCTGCTTCAACTCCCACCAGGTGGCCTGGGGAAACAAAAACCGGTTTCACGCCAGTCCGCGTGCGGAGCACACTACCTACCACCTTTCCGTTAAGAAAGAGTGGCGAAGTAGCACCTTTCATAGGTGGCGGTGCTTCGTAATTCCCGACCAAACGGCTTTTCGCCACACCAATAGCCGGTATCCCAAGCAACACCCCCAGGTGGCTGGCAATACCGACGCCCCGGGGGTGAGCTATTCCCTGCCCATCACAGACAAGAAGGTCCGGAACCGAAGCGATCTTGCGCAGCGCGGCCAATAGCACGGGGCCCTCCCTAAAAGCAAGCAACCCCGGTACGTAAGGAAACGGAGGGGGAAGAACCGCCGTACTTTCTTCCGTAACTATGAAATCCGGAAGCCGCAGGATGACTACAGCGCCGAAAAGAAGGCCCCGGCGCCGGCAAAAGGATACGTCAAGGCCGGCAACCAGGCGTAAGTTCTCTGGTGCCGGCCCCCCCGCAACCACCACCTGCTCCCGCAGCTTCTCTTGCAAGCGCATGGCTTCTGCGGGCGAAACATCCCAGGGAAAAGGAATCAGCTGTTTCAATCGGCAACCTCGCTCCTTACCCAATCGAGAAAAGGGGGAAATCCGTCAACTACCGGCAAAACGAGGATGGCCGGCAATGAATAGCTATGCCTTTTTCGGACCGCTGCCACCAGTTCTGGAACCTTTGCCTGCACCGTCTTCGCGACGAGAGCCGTCTCCCGCGCCTGGTCAAGGCGCCCTTCCCAGCGAAAGAAAGACTCGATCTCCGGCAGGATGTTCACACAGGCCGCAAGGCGCGCCGTAACTAACTCTTGCGCGATTGCCCGCGCTTCCCCCCTGTTGGCGCAAGTGATGTATACCAGTACCACCGACATTTTCTCCCACCTTTCCGGGTGAAACGCCTGGACCCCGGCGCTAAATCCGGGCTAAGGTCTGGTTTTTCTTCCGCTTCTGGTCTCGGTAAGCCGCCGCCTTACCGACAAAAATCACTGCCCAATCGGGAACCGCAAGCGCGTGGATATGGCAGTAAGCCCCGAGTACGTTTTTATAAACGAGCCCGTCCCGCTTCCCGTCTATCCCGTAGCCCCGCTCGACAACAAAACCAAAACAGCCCTCCGGTGGTAGTGCCGTTAGTGCAGAGTGGTGAAACTCGTGCCCCTTTATCTCCCGTCCCGGCGGGAAGTAGGGGTTACCTTCGAGGGTCCGCAGCCGCATGTAACCGTGGCCGCGGGGCTCATTGTCTACGGTAACGTCGAAGGGAAAAATGTCCGCCATAGCGAAGCGCCGACCCGCGTAGGTCAGGCTCCGACTCAGGTAAATGAGCCCGCCGCACTCCGCGTACACAGGCAATCCTTCCTCCACCTTACTCCGGAGCGCCTCCCGGAGGCTCCTGTTGGCCTCGAGTTCCGCCCCGAAAACCTCCGGAAAGCCGCCGCCGATATAGAGGGCGTCAACCTCTGGAAGGGAGTCGTGAAGAGCGTCGATAAAGATTAGGCGCGCCCCAGCCTCCTCAAGAGCCTCTAGGTTCTCCGGATAGTAAAAGCTGAAGGCCCGATCCCGGAAAACCCCGATCCGAACTGGCTCGGTAAGGTTTATACCAATTTTTAGAGGCGATGCGGGAAGTGGTAGCGGCGGCGCTGCCCGCGCTATAGCGAGGATCGCGTCGAGATCGAGGTACTCCTCCGCCCCCGCACGAGCAGCCTCTATAGCCTCCCACAGACGTTCGTCCTCTCCCACCGGAACAAGCCCCAGGTGCCGGTCGGGTATCCGCCACGCCCGGTTCTTAGGTAGCGCACCCACAACCGGGAGCCCGCAAAAGTTTTCGACCGCTGCCCGCAGCATCTTTTCGTGGCGTGGGCGTGCTACATTATTAAGGATGACGCCGGCGATACTAATTCCGGGGTCAAAATGCTGGCATCCAAGAACAATGGCGGCGATGCTCCTGGTCATGCGTACCGCATTCACCACCAGGAGCACGGGTGCTGCGAGCGCCTTGGCGATCTCGGCGGTACTCCCGCTTCCTGCCAGGTCAACCCCGTCAAAAAGCCCCATCGCCCCTTCAATGACCGCCACATCCGCTCCTGCCCCGCCACGGTAAAGACTCCAGCGTAGCGTCTCCCGGTCCATGAAGAAGGCGTCAAGGTTGCGGCATACCCGGCCCGCTACCCGGCCCAGCCAACCCGGGTCGATAAAGTCAGGGCCCTTTTTAAAAGGCTGGACCTTGAGCCCCCGGGCGGAAAGCGCCGCGATAAGCCCAAACGTAACCGTAGTCTTCCCGGAACGCCCCTGTGGTGCCCCGATGACCACCCGCGGAATGTTAAAAATCTGCTCCAAGGATGTATCCCGCCTTGTAAATCTAGTTTCGCAGGGCTACGAAAATATTTTTACCCAAAAACCTCTTAACCCGGGGGCTCCCGGGTTAAGGAAATAACTTCTTCGGAGAAAGGCCCGCTTACACGCAACCAGTAGGCTTAGGTAAGCCGGCAATCTTACAAGCACCCTTCGCGGGACCCGTTGGGAAAAGCTCGTAAATCTGTTTCAGGCTGAAGCCGGTGTCTTTACAAAGCTTCCGGATCATCGGCGCCACACCGGTCCGCAGGTAGTAGTCCCGGATATACATAACCACCTTCCAGTGGTCGTCGGTCATCTGCTTGACCTCTTCCATCGGCGCTAGAGCCTCGGCGAGTTCCTTGTTCCAGATTTCTGGGTCCTGAATAAACCCGTCCTCGTCAACCTCGATCTGCTTACCGAGAAGTTCGATAAAAGGCATTCCTTGACACCTCCGAGAGATTTGGTTTTTCTTACAGAATCACCCACAAACCATAACGAAACCTTTTCCTGGTACATTATACAGGCACTACCAGAAGATCAGCTAAACAGTATCCGAAGAACCACCCCCTAAATCTGCCTGTGTCCCTTGAAGACCAACGCTGCCCCCACAAAGTCAATCAGGCCGTTAACCGGCATAATCGTGCCGTCTTCACGCGCCAGATTGTGTTCTTTAACCATCGGGTAGAACTGTGCCTTACAGATGGAGCAAGGCGCGCAGATATGGTTTGCGCCCGAAGCCCGGATCTGATCGGCTTTTTTCTGGAAGAACTTAATGCGGAGCGCGTACATCTCCGGGTCATCGTAAAGTACCCCCGAACCACCGCCGCAGCAGAAGTTCTTCTCGTAGTTCGGATACATTTCCCGGACTTCCGGCACCGAGGCGTACAGGTTAATACGGAAGATTTCCCCAAGCTGGTCGGCGCGGACGTAGTTACACGGGTCGTGGAGGGTCACCTTCGTACCCGGCGGTGCAAGCCGGTTGTTCTTCGGGTCGAGTTTCAGTTTCCCCGCCTTAATAAGCGCCGCCACTTCCTGGTGGATGTTGACGATCGGCACCCGCTGGTAATAGTAACCAGCACCGGCAACCGCATAGTCAGTAAGGCTCGGGGTGTACATCTTCCAGGCGCGCCAGCCGTGACCGCACTCGCCAAAAACCACCTTCTTAATACCGAGGTCAGCCACCACCCACCAGAGGCGCCGCACAAGCTCCCGCTGCACAGAGTGCTGGTCGGTGAGGAGCCCGAAGTTACCAGCCTCCAACATGTACGAAGAAATCGTCCAGTTAGCGCCGATATATTCAAAGAACTGGGCAGCACCCTTCAGCGTCTCCGGATTAAGCAAGTAATCAGCCGAGGAAGGAACGTAGAGGATATCAGAATTGGGCTTATCCACGGGAAACTCGATCCGGAAGCCACGTTCTTCTTCCAACTCGTCACTAAGGAAACTATGCGTATCCACGGCTGCGGCTTTGGTCACGCCGCCCTGGTTGCCCCGTTCGAAGACCGCGGCCGAGGCAGCACCCTGCAGTTCCGGCACCATTCCCAGAGCCCAGAGAATCTCGCGACCGGCCATGGTGACTTCGCAGGTGTCAATCCCGAACGGACAGACATGACCGCAACGACGGCACTCGGTACACTGATAGTAATAACTAAACCACTTCTCGAGTGTATCCATCGTCATCTCTTCGGCGCCCACCAGACTCCCGAAGAGACGGCCCTGGACGGTGAAATACCGCTTATAAACCCGCCGCATCAGGTCGGCGCGGCCCGCGGGGATGTTATTTGGGTCTCTGGTTCCCAGGTAGGCGTGGCAGTTCTCAGCGCACACCCCGCACTTAACGCAGGACTCCATCGCCAGAGTTAGCGAACGACGGTTTTTGCGGTAGTAATCAAGCCATTTAATCGCTTCGGCGGGTTTTTCTGCATCCGGAACCTCCCGCACGTGCAATCTCTTAAGCAGGCGGTCGGGCGCCCTTGCTGGCTGGGCCACCTCCGTACCGTTAGATAAGACCTTTTTAGGCATGTCTCTTCACCTCCTTCCGCGATAAAGTCTACAGCTTGATCTTAGTACCGGGAAGGCCGACCGGTGGCTGCTGGAAAGGACGGTTATAGATCCACCGGTTCCATAGAATCCCAAACGGATGCATCAGCTTCGAGAACGGGAAGATGATGAGCATTATCTGCACCAGCAGAAAATGGATAAAGAAAAAGTTATTATCTGGCAACGGTTGCGGGTTAAAGGTGAAGAGTCCCGCCAGGTACTGCCGCGCTTCGGCGTAGTGGAGGCTGGCGGTATGCACAAGCCGCATATAGTCCCCCACCCCGACAATCCCTAAAAGCAAAAGCAGGTGGAGATAATCACTCGGTGCGGAGATAGCCCGCACCTTTTCGATAGCCAGCCGCCGGTAAAGTAGGCCAAGCAGCATTACAAAAAAGATAATCCCAAAGGTAGTGCCTAAGAAGTTGGAAGCCGCCTCACTCTGGTGCGGCGTTACTATCCAGGGAAGCAGGAGGTGGAACTGCTGCCCCAGCGTATAGATACCAAGGAAATGCCCCCCGACAATGGAGGCCAGCGCCACATGCATCGGCCAGGCAAAAATCCATAATCCTCTGTCAAACTTAAAAATGTTCCAGAAACTGACGATCTGCCAGAGGATCCAAACAATTGCTGCCGGCCAAGAAGAAGGGAAGGGCGGCAGCGTGATGTTATGAACAATCTGGCCGATCATCCAGCGCCAAATACGCCAGGTAATACCCCCGAGCAGGATGGCCACCGTAATGTAGGGGAGAACCTGCCCTACGAAAACTTTCACCCCCACGCACCTCCTCGTATAATTTGGTTTAGCAACCCATAAGGTTCACGGATTGAATCTTG
>NZ_JBRAIN010000099.1:0-5782 GCF_052743955.1 Thermodesulfitimonas sp. | reverse complement strand
CCATGGTTCTCAAGTCCAGGCCCCTGATCCTGCTTGCCACCCAAAACGGAACAAGGCCAAATTTTTTATGGTATAATTAAGGTATAATTAAGCCAACTCGTCAACTAAACCCAACTTCGCCCTAAGAATTAATAAACTATACGGAGATGATGGCGTATTATTTGGGATAAAAAAGGCGAAACGCTTCCTCGTGGGGAACTGCAGCAACTCCAGCTTGCGCGGCTAAGGGAACAGATAGCCCGGGTTTACGCGAAAGTCCCTTACTACCGGCGGCGCCTAGAGGAAGCCGGCGTTCGACCAGAAGAACTCCGATCCCTCGACGACCTTACCCGCCTGCCTTTTACTACTAAAGATGACCTACGTCAGACTTACCCCTTCGGGCTTTTCGCCGTCCCGCTCGACCGCGTTATTCGTATCCACGCCTCCTCCGGCACCACCGGAAAACCCACCGTTGTTGGCTACACAAAGAAGGACCTGCGTACCTGGGCGGGGCTCATTGCCCGCATTGTGACCATGGCCGGCGTCAAACGCGGCGATATAGCGCAGGTTTGTTTCTCTTACGGTCTTTTCACCGGGGGCTTCGGCCTCCACTACGGCCTGGAACGCGCCGGGGTTACAGTTGTACCAGCAGCTGCCGGCAACACCGAGCGCCACATTCGCCTCATGCAAGATTTCGGAACCACCGTCATCATTGGTACGCCTTCCTACGCCTTGTACATGGCAGAAGTAGCCCGGTCGCTGGGAATCGACCCCCGCCAGGATTTGCGGGTACGCCGGGGCCTTTTTGGCGCTGAGCCCTGGTCGGAAGGGATGCGGGCCGAAATCGAAGCCGCCTGGGGAATCGAAGCCTACGACAACTACGGCTTAAGCGAAGTAATCGGTCCCGGCGTGGCCGGCGAATGCGAGGAGAAAAGTGGGCTGCATATCAATGAGGACCACTTCCTGGTGGAGGTGATCGACCCGGAGACGGGCCAGCCCTTACCGCCAGGGGAGCGGGGCGAGTTAGTCTTTACCACGCTCACCAAAGAAGCCTTTCCAGTTATCCGCTACCGGACACGGGATATTTCCCGTCTCCTGCCCGAGCCGTGCCCCTGCGGCCGGACCACCATCCGGATGGAGCGGGTGACGGGCCGGAGCGACGACATGCTGATCATTAGGGGAGTTAACGTTTTCCCCTCCCAGATAGAAGAAGTGATCACCAGCACCCCAGGCCTTACTCCTCACTATCTGATTGTTGTAGATAAAAAGGGCTACCTGGATGAGATCGAGGTTCAGGTAGAACTTTCCCCCGAAGGCTTTTCCGACCGCTATGAAGATTTGGCTTCTCTCGAAGAGCAGCTTCGCAACCGGCTGCAAGCCACTCTTTCTCTCACCCCCCGCATAAAACTGCTTGAATTTGGCTCTCTCGAGCGGACAACAGGAAAAGCCCGGCGGGTAATCGACCGGCGCAAGGAGGCAACTCGATGAAACTTCTGAGCGGTAACGAAGCCATCGCTCGCGGCGCGTACGAGGCAGGGGTGCGGGTGGCGGTAGCCTATCCCGGGACGCCAAGCACAGAAATCCTGGAGAATATCGCCCGTCACTACCCCGACATTTACGCCGAATGGGCGCCCAACGAAAAAGTAGCGCTTGAGGTGGCAATTGGCGCCTCTCTCGGCGGCGCACGGGCGCTAGTTGCCATGAAACATGTCGGTGTAAACGTAGCTGCCGACCCGCTCCTCACTCTTGCCTATACCGGAGTTAATGCGGGTCTGGTGCTCGTCTCCGCCGATGACCCCGGAATGCATAGCTCCCAGAACGAGCAAGATAACCGCTTCTACGCCCGCTTCGCCCAGATACCCCTTCTTGAACCGGCCGACAGCCAAGAGGCTAAGGATTTTGTCCGGATAGCCTTTGAGGTGAGCGAAGCCTTCGACACGCCCGTAATACTGCGCACAACTACCCGCGTCGCACACTCCAAAAGCCTGGTGCGGGAAGAAGACCCGCCTATCCCACCCCTTAAGCCTTACCAAAAAGATTTCGTCAAATACGTGATGGTCCCGGCCAATGCCCGCCGGCGCCACGCAACGGTCGAAGAACGCCGGGAAAAACTCCGGCAATTCGCCGCCAATACCCCAATCAACCGGATCGAATCTGGTGACCCACGCGTCGGCATTATCACCAGCGGTATCGCCTATTGCTACGTTAAAGAGGCTTTCCCTTGGGCCTCCGTCTTAAAGTTAGGGTTGAGTTACCCTTTACCGCTAACCCTGGTTCGCACGTTTGCAGCTCGAGTGGAGAACCTGTACGTAGTCGAGGAGTTAGAACCGTTCTTCGAAGAAGAAATCGCTGCCGCCGGCATTTTGATCCGCGGCAAAGCCCTCCTTCCCCGGACGGGCGAACTATCCCCTGCCCTGGTAGCGCAGGCCCTCTGGCAGGACGCCGCCTTTGCGACCGTTGCTCGCGAGTACAGCGCTCCGCCGGTACCCGCAGCCCCAGCACCCTCCCTGCCCCTGCGCCCGCCAGTCCTTTGCCCGGGTTGTCCGCACCGGGGGCTTTTCTATGTTCTGAAAAGCCTCAAACTTAACGTAATGGGCGATATCGGCTGCTACACCCTGGGTAGCCTGCCGCCCCTTTCGGCCATGGATACCTGCATCTGTATGGGGGCCAGCATCGGTATGGCTCACGGGATGAGCAAAGCCGCTCCGGAAACCGCCGCGCGAACGGTAGCGGTAATTGGCGACTCTACCTTCATCCACTCCGGCATTACCGGCCTCATCAATATCGTCTACAATAAGGGGGTCAGTACCGTAATCATCGCCGATAACCAGACTACAGCGATGACCGGCCACCAGGACCATCCCGGCACCGGGCAGACAGCCCGGGGCGAACCGACTAAAGCTTTGGATTTCGTAAAGCTGGCCCGTGCCCTTGGCGTCACCCGGGTCAAGGTAGTAGACCCGCTCGACCTCACCGCTACCAAAAAGGCGCTCCAGCGGGCGTTAAAAGCACCCGCCCCGGCGGTGGTAGTGGCCAGTCGCCCGTGTATCCTCCTATCCCGTCCGGCACCCGCTCCTATACCGGTCCGACCTGATGTTTGTCGGGGCTGCAAGCGCTGTTTACAACTTGGCTGCCCAGCACTCTCTTTACCCAAAGGCCAGGTAGTGGTCAACCCGCATCTCTGCGTCGGCTGCGGGCTCTGCGCTCAGGTGTGTCGTTACGGCGCTATCGGAAAGGAGGACGGGCAAGTTGGCTGAGGTCACCAGCATTCTGATCGCCGGCGTTGGGGGGCAAGGTATCATCCTTGCGGGAAAGGTTATCGGTTGGGCAGCAGCCCTATCTGGTTTCGACGTTAAGACCTCGGAGATCCACGGGATGGCCCAGCGCGGCGGCAGCGTAATCACCCACGTCCGTTTTGGCCCCCGGGTATTTTCCCCGGTGATTGACCCGGGTAGTGCCGACTTCCTGCTCGCCTTTGAAAAACTAGAAGCACTCCGGAACTTATCGTTTTTAAAACCAGGCGGCAGCGTCATCCTTAACACGCAGGTAATCGAGCCGCTTCCAGTCTTGCTTGGCCGTGAAGAATACCCAACCGGAATCGAAGCGCAGATTACCGCCCGTTTTTCGCTTCTTTCAATTGACGCGGTAACGGAAGCTACGGCCTGCGGCACCCCCCGGGTCGCTAACAGCGTCCTTCTGGGTGCACTCGCCCGACAGTTATCCTTACCAACAGACATTTGGGAAAAAGCGCTGGCAGCCGCAGTTCCTGCCCGCTTCGTAGACATCAACCGCCGGGCCTTCGCCCGCGGTTTCGCCATTGCCGAAAAGCCCTAAACGTATGGAGGTATTACGTTATGTGGAACCCCGTAGTCGAAACAATGCCCCGGGAGCAACTCCGGGAACTCCAGCTGCAGCGGCTCAAAGAAACAGTCCGCCGCGCGTACGAGAAGGTGCCGTTTTACCGGGAAAAATTTAAAACTATCGGGCTCGAACCGGAAGACATCAAGTCGCTCGATGATCTCGCGCGCCTACCCTTCACCCTTAAGGATGACCTGCGCAACAACTATCCCTTCGGCCTTTTCGCCGCGCCCCTGAAAGAAATCGTTCGCGTTCATGCATCTTCCGGAACTACCGGAAAACCAACCGTAGTTGGTTATACCCGTGAAGACATTGTTACCTGGGCAGAGGTTGTAGCCCGCACCCTCGGCTCTGTTAACACTACTCCTGACGACGTGGTGCAGGTGGCTTACGGTTACGGGCTCTTTACCGGCGGTCTTGGCCTCCACTACGGCGCGGAGAAGATTGGGGCCACGGTGATCCCGATCTCCGGCGGCAATACCAAGCGCCAGATTATGCTGATGCAGGATTTCGGCACCACCGTACTTTGCTGTACCCCCTCCTACGCACTCTACATCGCGGAGGTCTTGCAGGAGAGCGGCATCCCGCGAGAAAGCCTCCGGCTCCGGGCCGGCCTTTTTGGTGCCGAACCCTGGTCGGAGAACATGCGCCGCGAGATCGAGGAAAAACTCAAAATAGACGCCATCGATATTTACGGTTTAAGCGAAATTATCGGCCCCGGTGTAGCCAGCGAGTGTCTCTGCAAGAACGGCCTCCACATTTGCGAAGACCACTTTATCCCCGAGATTATCGATCCCGCAACCGGCAAGGTCCTCCCGCCGGGAGAGCAGGGAGAGCTGGTCTTTACCACGATCACCAAACAAGGCTTTCCCGTCATCCGCTACCGCACCCGCGATATTTCGCGACTTATCGTTGAGCCCTGCCCCTGCGGGCGGACGCACATCCGGATGGCCCGCGTCACCGGGCGCACCGACGACATGCTTATCATCCGTGGCGTAAACGTCTTCCCGACCCAGATCGAGAGCGTTCTTCTCTCTATCGGCCAGACCGAGCCGCACTACCTGCTGGTCGTGGACCGGGAGAAGTCGCTTGACACCCTCGAAGTATGGGTGGAGGTCTCCGAAGCCCTTTTCCGTGACGAGGTAAAAGGGCTCGAGGAACTCGAACAACGCATCCACGATGAGATTGAGAGTGTGCTAGGAATCTCGGTTAAGGTAAAACTTGTAGAGCCTAAAACGATCCAGCGCAGTGAAGGCAAGGCCAAGCGTGTCTGGGATAAGCGCGACTTCTTAAAGTCTTAAGGCAACCAAATAAGAGCGAAAATAAAAGTGGAGGGACGTAAAATGGCCGTTAAACAAGTATCCGTCTTTCTCGAAAACAAGAGCGGCCGGCTCGCTGCCGTCACCCGCCTCCTGGCTGAAAAAGGTATCAACATCCGGGCCCTCGCGATTGCCGATACCTCAGACTTCGGCATCCTCCGCCTCATCATCGACCAACCCGATAAAGCCTACCAAGCCCTAAAGGAAGGCGGCTTCACCGTTTCGGCTACCGAAGTTCTCGCCGTAGCCGTTCCCGACCAACCGGGGGGCTTAGCCCCTGCTCTGAGCGCCCTGGAAGCCGCCGGCATCAACATTGAGTACCTGTATACTTTTGTCGCCAAGTGCGTGGACCAGGCGTTGGTACTCCTTAAAGTAAACGATATGGCCGGAGCCATAGCGGCTTTAACTAAGGCCGGCTTTAGGGTTCCGGAACCCCAAGAAGTCTATGCTATTTAGATTACTTGCTGCGGCAAAACCGGCACCCAGAACAAAAGCGGACCCGGAAGACCGCCTGCAGCACCGCCGTGAAGAGGCTGGCGGCCGAAAGGCTTTGAAACCGCCAGAAAGCCAGAACCAGGGCATAAAACAGGGATGCCTGTCGGGGCATGGTGATCTCCACCACCAAG
>NZ_JBRAIN010000098.1:0-5857 GCF_052743955.1 Thermodesulfitimonas sp. | reverse complement strand
AACTTTTCCCGCGGAAAAGGAAAACGCGCCGGGTTTGCCGAATTACCCCAAGACACCCGGTATAGAAAGGGGAACCACGGCACGGCCAACCGCGCGCTGATAGCGCCCGCGCGGCCCGTTTGGCCGGGGCAAGCGGTAATTTTACCGAAACGGAGGCGAAAACCTGGTGGGACGGAAAGCAGCGGTTCTCCTCCTGGTGATACTGTTCGCTACCGCGCTGGGCGGCTGCGGTAAACCTGCAGCGCCACGGCCGCAAGAAGAGCGAAAACCGCCGGCCGCCGGGCCGGCCGAAAAACCGCGCCCGACCAAGGAACTGGCCGGGAAAAGGCTTCTCCTGGTGATCGCGCCCCGGAACTTCCGGGACGAGGAATTCTTCGTGCCCCGGCGCCTCTTTCAAGAGCAGGGCGTGCAGGTCACCGTAGCCAGCAGCAAGCAAGAGATGGCCACCGGGATGCGCGGCGGTACCGTGACCCCCGACACCACCTTCGCCGGGGTTGACCCCGCCACCTACGACGCCATAGTGATCGCGGGCGGCACAGGCTCGCGGGAGTACCTCTGGGATAACAGCGAACTCCGCCGGATAGTGCAGCAGGCTTTCCGGGAAAAGAAGGTCGTAGCAGCGATCTGTCTCTCCCCCGTGGTGCTCGCCCGCGCCGGTTGTCTCACCGGTAAAGAGGCGACCGTCTGGCCCGACCCGGCGGCGGTGCAAGAGCTCAGCACTGCAGGGGCAAAGTACGTTGACCGGAGCGTGGTCGTCGCCGGAAACGTGGTGACAGCCAAGGACCCGCAGAGCGCAGAGGCTTTTGCCCAAGCAGTGGCGGAACTGCTCCGGCCCCACTGAAGTTAAATTGAGTCTGGAAGACCACGACAAAGTACAGGTAAGCGGCAGTTAGCAACAGGTACCGCGCCCTCCTCACCCCCTCCGCCCTGCCTCTCAGCGCCTTCCGGCTGTGAAGCCCCTCCGGCCCCAAGGGCGCGGGGGCTTGATGTAACACCCGTACCGGCGCGAAAGAACCCCCAACCCCCCTGAAAGCGCGCGCAAGTACCCGGAAGGGTCGGAGAGATACCGCTCCAAAGACTTTACGGCCCGGGGAAAGTTCGCCCGGTAAGCAACCATCAGGCGCTCAACCGAAGCCGGGTAAAGGTTCAGGGCATCGAGGTAAACCTCCCGGACCCCGGCTTCTCTCAGGGCACCTACCAACCGTTCCAACACTCCGGGAGCATCGGTTATTCCGGGAAAGACGGGTGCTACAAACGCCCACACACAGACCCACGGCGGCAACCCCAATAACCTTCCTGGCTACTTCACTGCAGACCTCGTCCGCCGGACGAGAAAATATTCCTATTTTCTATGGCCCGGGTCGCTTTACCCTTCTTCTCTCCACCCACAAGTAGGTGAGCCATCTTCTTGACCACGGTTTCCTTTCACCGGTGCAGTTGGGTGAGCTGGACACCGTATTCCACGGCAATTTCCGCTATAATTTTGTCTTTCTCCAACAACTCTATTACTACCTGAGCCTTAAAGGTCAGCGAATATTGTTTCTTTATAACTCCCAATTATTATCCTAAATTCCTGATTTTGCTATCCAGTTTTCGGGGTCTATTATATAAGAGTTTTGCCCAAACAATAGATTAGAAAAATCGCCGGCCAGGAGGATTTTTGGCCCTGGCGCCGAAGCCTGGAAGTAATAATTGTCGAACGGTGAAAAAATTCGGCTGTGGGAGGTAGCGCGGTGAAACCGTTGTGGAGAAGGAGCAGGGTCTTGCGGTGGGCAACGGCCTGCTTTGTTGCAGGCTTTTTTTTGCCTGCTAGGCGCCGCTTCTGCTGTAGCCGGGCAGCCCCAGGCTGTTTTTGTGGTCGGCCAGAAGAGCTACACCGCGGGTGGACAGGCAAAAGCGATGGATGCGGCACCATTCATTGCGGACGGCCGGACTTACGTCCCGGTGCGCTACCTGGCCCTCGCGCTGGGGGTGCCGGAGGCGGGGATTAGCTGGGACGGGAATACCGCGAGCGTAACGCTGAACAGGAACGGCGTGACCCTGCGGTTGACCGTAGGGGAAAATATCCTGCAGGTGAACGGCCAAGAGAAGAAGATAGACGCAGTGCCGGTACTGAAAGACGGCCGCACCTACCTGCCGGTGCGGTGCATAGTTGAGGCTTTTGGGTTCACCGTGAACTGGGACGAGTCCGCCCGCGCCGTTTCGGTCTTTCCAGCGGTCGAGAAACCTCCGGTGGACCAGACTAAAACCACAAGCTCCAACCCGGTTAAAAAGGCTCCCGTGAACCAGGTAGTGGTTAAAGGAAGTGTGGTGAATATCCGCAGCGGCCCGGGTATAAATCACGCTGTGATTGCGCAGGTTACGCGGGGCGATAGATTAGTGGTCGCGGGTGCGGATGCATCCGGCGACTGGTATCTGGTAAATCTGCCCAGTGGCACAAAAGGATGGATCGCCTCCTGGTTAGTGACAGAGGCACCGTCGCCGTCTCCTGCGGCGGAGAAGTCGTCTACAACCGCGCCGGTACCGCCTGCGGCCAAGGCAAACCCGCCAGTGACCAATCCAGCGCCGGAACCCTCTCGGGGTAGCGACCACATGGTCTTGAGCGTTGCCCCCACCCTCCCAGGAGCAGCTGGTTCGCCGGCGAATGCGCTTACGTCCCTGACGGTTACCCAGGACGGAGAGGTAACCCGGGTCACCGTTCGCGCTGGAGTGCCGCTAAGTTACCACACGTTCCGCTTAAGTGGGCCCGACCGCCTGGTGGTAGATCTGCCTGGAATACAGCCTGGAAACCAGCCGCCGGTTTTGATGGTCGATTCACCGCTAGTGCAGGATGTGCGGGTAGGCTATTACAGCCGGGATCCTGACATAACGCGGCTTGTTTTCAACCTGAAACAACACGCTGCTTGCCGGGTAGAACTTGCCGGTGACCAGAAGACCCTTGCCGTGGAAATTTCGGTGCCCCAACCCGGTGATCTGCTGCGCGAGGCCACTGTCGTTCTGGACCCCGGCCACGGAGGCCGTGACCCTGGCGCTATTGGGCCGAGCGGGCTGCAGGAAAAAAGCGTTACTTTGATTGTGGCGCGGCGGGTAGCCGATCTGCTAACGCAGCAAGGGGTTGGGCGGGTGGTCTTGACCCGCACCGACGACAGCTACGTGGGGCTGGTTGAGCGCACGGCGCTCGCTGCTCAGGTAGGGGCTACCGTTTTTGTCAGCATCCATATGAACGCTTGCTATAATCCTGCGAAAGACGGCACAGCGACTTACTACGTCAGTACGGCAGGTGTAGATGATACGGTGCAGTATCAGGGCGCAAGCCCACAGATGGCAGAGCAGCGGCAGCAGGAGAGTGCCCGGTTGGCTTCCTGCATCCAGACCGAATTGGTTAAAAGGATGGGACTGCCGGATGACGGTGTGCGGCAGGCTAATTTTGTAGTATTGCGTACCGCCACGATGCCAGCGGTGCTCGTTGAGGTAGCTTACATTTCTAATCCCCAGGAGGAAACCCAGATGACCACCGATGGGTTCGTAACAAACGCGGCCCAGGGTATTGCCCAGGGGATTATCAATTACCTGACAGCCTGAGCCTCCCCATGACTCAAGCCAGGGTTACCGCGCCGGGAAAAGAAGGCGCAGCCGAAAATCAGCCCGCCATCACCGGGCTGGCCCATTCGGTAAGCGCCTCTCAACACGCCCGCAAGCCTCTTGATAAAGGGCAAGAAGTCCCTCGGAAAAGCCCGCCCGGAAACTCCTTTTCCCTTGAAGGAGTTCTTCGGGAAGGGACGCAAGTTCCCTCTTGACCCGCTCTCTCAGGACCGCAAGAGGCTCGGGCGGGGAAAGGGCCCTCCCTCCGCGCATGACCGGAGAGAGCAAGGGTTCGCCCGGAAGGTCTTCCTCCCTTAAGGCCAGGATATCCTTCGCCAATTTACTCCCTTCTTTTTCCCGGAAAACCTGTTTCTTCCCGGGGAAGGTCACTTTTCCCTCGGAAAGCTTAAGGGCCGGTCTTCCAGCGTATTCGGTGAGCTTGTAAGCCAAATCGAGATACGGGGCATCCGCCGAAACCCCCATTTTTGTGCCCACCCCGAAGGCGTCAACCGGGGCCCCAGAGGCCACGACCCGGCGGATCTTTTCCTCGTCAAGCCCTCCGCTTGCGAAGATCTTCACCTCTGGGAAGCCTCCACCATCGAGAATACCTCTTACTTCCCGGGCAAGTTCTTCGATGCGGCCACTATCAAGCCGCACCCCCCTGGGCCTGATCTCTTTCTCCTCAAGGACTTGCGCTGCCCGCACCGCAGCGCGGGCTCCTTCAAGGGTGTCATAGGTATCGATCAAGAAGACGGCGTTGTCCGGAAACTCCTGCGCAAAGGCGGAAAAGGCCTCTTCTTCCGTAGCAAAACTTTCTACAAAGGAATGGGCCATGGTCCCGCTGACGGGGATGCCAAACAGCCTCCCGGCAAGCACGTTGCTCGTGGCGGAAAACCCGGCAATATAAGAGGCCCTGGCGGCATGGAGACTCGCCTCCAGTCCCTGGGTGCGCCGCGCCCCAAAGTCAACGCAGGGCCTGCCTTGGGCCGCAAGCACGCACAGAGCAGCCTTGGTCGCCACTGCCGTCTCGATGTTTACAAGGTTTATCACCAGGGTTTCGACCAACTGGGCCTCAGGCAGCGGGGCCGTCACCTCCACCACCGGCTCCTGGGCAAAGAAGACCGTCCCTTCCCGCAAAGCCCACACCTCCCCGGTAAAATGAAAACCTTTCAGGTAATCGAGAAAGGACGGCTTAAAGAGTTTCAAACTTTCTAAATAAGCCAGATCGTCTTCTGTAAACCGCAGGTGTTCCAGGGCCAAAAGCAGGGGCTCGAGGCCGGCAGCAACGAGAAAGGGCCGTTTTCCCGGGAGTTCGCGCACAAAGAGACTGAAGGCGGCCTCTTCGAACATCTCCCGCCCCACATAGACCTGCGCCATGGTGAGTTCGTAGAGGTCCGTGAGGAGGGGCGAAAGGACGAACCAGGGCTTCATCCTGAGTCTCTCCTCTAAAGGATCTCGGCCCGGTAAACGCGCTCCATGCGCTTCAGGGCAAAGGCGTGGGCCTCAGGGTCGAAGTCTCCCACAGCCTCTCTAAAGACTTTAATCTTGAAGTCCCGGAAAAAGGCGCCGGCCGCGGTGTCCATCACGCAAATGCTCGTACACACCCCGGTGAGGCAGAGTTCCGCCACCGAAAGCTTCCGCAAAAGCTCCTCGAGCTCCGTCCCGAAAAAGGCGTCAAAACGGGTCTTGTACACCACGAAGTCCCCTTCCCTTGGGATAAGTTCCGGGATGATCGCCGCCCCCCAGCTGCCCCTCAGACAGTGGGGAGGAAAGGCTCTGAACTCTTCGTCCTGAGGATCGTGAGCATCGCAGGCGTAGATAACGGGTCGGGCGAGGCGGCGGAATTCTTCGACCTTTTCTTTTACGGCGGGAATGATCCCCCTCACGGCTTCGCCGCAAAAAAGAACGCCCTTAGGATCCATAAAGTCGTTCAGCATATCTATGACTATAAGTGCCCGCATACTGTGGTTCCCCCTGTGCCCTTGAATTTTACTGCGGAGACTGTTTGTAGAACGTACTTTTTGCTCTCAACGGCGCTACTCACTCGGACGCAGGCCACGCTCCCTGGCGCAGCCCTGTACTCCCTAACGGCCTCCTTAGCCAAGACATCAAAGGGACTCGCTGCCGGAGCCAAAGGCACCTGATTTTTTTCTGGATCATATCTTTACTTGCAGGATATTCTATCACTTCCTTGCCGCAACAACAACCCGGCATTGCGCCTACGACTGAGTCAAGGAGTTTCGGGTGTTTTTTCTTTCCAGAAATAGGGTTATAT
>NZ_JBRAIN010000097.1:0-5917 GCF_052743955.1 Thermodesulfitimonas sp. | reverse complement strand
CCCGGCCGGGCTTAAAACCCACCTCCAACATCCTTATCGCCCTAAGTTACTTATAGCCCCAGTTCGCTGCTATACGGCACCTCCACCACTTTAACCCATCCCGGCCGGCCCTCCCGCACCAGTCCCTTTTGCCGCAGCTTGCAGAACTGACCCCAGGAAAGCGGCACAAACAGTTGACTGGCTTCCAGTGGCTCCCCCGCCGCTATTAATGTGTTGTATTCATCTTCCAGGCAAGCCGGCAGCACTTCGATACTGTCGAAAGCCTGATAAAACATCTCTTCCAGCATCTCGTTGGATTCAAAAGGACGCAGCGTCCGCAAGCAAGCTGCCACAAAGTTTTCGTAAGCTTCTTCGTAAGCTTTGTTCCAGCGGTCGGCAACCTCGCCCCCGTAAACCTCATTCAGCCAATCAGAAAGTCCCTCTTCGTCAATCACCCTGTCAGCATTCTCCTTTAACAATTCCAAAGATCTTCCCACTAAAAGCCCATTATAAATACCCTGGCCGTCGGCCGGCTCCGTAAAAACCTTGACCGGCGCCCACTTCTTCAGGCAACGCCGATTAACCCGACCAAACCTCTGGATTAATGCTTCGAGCGGTGCGGGGTCTGAGTAAAGCACGTCCAAATCGATATCCAGACTCACTTCCACTACCTGGGTAGCCACGAGCACGACCGGGCGACGGTTAGCCGAACGAGCGCCGGATACCTCCTGGATCACCTTTTCCTTTATTAGTCTATCACGCCCATTAAACCGCCCGTGAAGCAACAAGACCCTGCCTTGACCCTTAAGGAGCCGCGATAGCTCGGCATATGTCTGCTGAGCACGCTTCACGGTGTTGGCGCACACCAAAACGCTTCGGCCCTCTTTAGCATCTCGCACAATCTGCTCGAGAGAATTTCCCTGAAGCAGTTCACCTTCCTGGACGAGCAGCCGGTGCCTTTGAAACGCTCTGAAGGTTTCTGCAGTGGCACGAATAGTTTCCGCTGTTCCTAACGCTTCGGCAAACCGGCCCAGTAGCAAGGCGGGCAAAGTAGCAGACATGATGAAAAAGCAAGCCTCGAAGTTCTCCCGTAAGTATTTAATTGTAGCTAAGATGGCGGCCATTCGCGTAACTTCATACGCGTGCATTTCGTCGAAGATGAAAAGTGCTCCGAAAAAGTCGGTTAACAATGCTTCGTAACCTTTTAAGCGGTAAGGACCTTTCAGCATCTGGTAGGGACTCAAAACTCGCACCGGGTAATAGTGGAGACGAGATAATTTTTTCTCCCAGCGCGCAAGTCGCATAGCCTGTTGCCGGTCGTACTCATCGTCCAGAAAATGTCGGTACAGCGCCAACACGCTCCGACTGTGCTCTAATCCCACTTGGCGGGGGAAGCTCTTTATGAGCCGGTTGTACATTGCGTTCATACTTGCCTGGTAAGGCAACGTATAAAACAGCCGGACCAGTGGGCGATTGTGACGTGGCTGAGAACAAGCCCATAGGAGCGCAGCTTCCGTCTTTCCACTGCCGGTGGGAGCAACCAAAATGGCTGAGCCGTTGGTCTGCAAAGAAGCAATCTGGTGCGGGTAGAGCTGCTCCCAAGTTAAATCCCAACCTCTTAATAGATCCTGTGGCTCACGGTATAAATACAGGAGAGGCCCTGCGTGTGCTGAAGCTGTGTGATCAGATAGAACCATATGCCCACGGAGGGCAAGGGCTTTGAGGATAAGATTCTTGTGATGCCGTAGTTCCCGCTCCCAGCGGCGCAAGTTGGAGAGGTAACACCGGATACGCACAGCAGCTTGGCTTCGAAACAGGGAGACAGCCTCCTTCAAAGGTAGCAGTATGGGAGGTTCAACCACAGGCGCTAAACCCAAAGCCTGGATCCACGAGGGCGAAGAAGCGGATAGCCACCGCCAGAGTCCTTCCAAAACCGCATCCGAAACTTCTTCCGGTAAAGAACTAATAGCTTCCGTTAAATATTCGTCAGGACTCAGGTAGCGCAAAGTGATTTCTGAGGAATCCTTGTGGTGGAAAACAATCCCCGCCGCCACCCAAATACGTGCTTCCTCGTCTAAAGTCTCGCTGAGCCAATCTATGAAGGCTAAGGAAAGTACTTCGTGGCGCTGCGGCCAGCGCGGTCCGCCACGCAGGGAATCTTGAAATCCCCGCGCCGCTTTCCCAAAATCATGAAGCCAGCAGGCCCAAAACAAGCTCCGCCATAAACCGGGAAAACCCAACATTTTCGGCAGGTCTGGACGGAGGTTGGCCATTTCAGAAAGCCTTCGTAAAACGTACCAAGTGTGCGTCGCCAAGCTTTCGCCCGGTTTCCCTTCTTCCTGCGAACTCTTGGCCCAAACATCATCCAGCCATACCGGCCACAAGAGGTCGGTCATCGTAATCCCCCACAAACATATGGAATAGCAGGCCCAGACGTGCTCCTTTTTCTTCCGGTGACTCCGGATCAACCCAGTAGTTTTCCTGCTCACAACCCTCATACCGCACTAAGTCTTCTGAGTGAACACGTCGGTGCAGAACTACGTAACGGGCAAAAGTCGGGCTACGACCGCGTTTATAATCTAAGAAACGCGGCATCAAAACAACGTACCCTCGTCCCGTTTGTAAGGCCATCTTGTACGGAGCAAGGGTATGCTCAAAATAAACCTTTGGGGCCAATAACAGCCTTAGAACACTTACCCGGCTGTAGGTAAAAAGGTCCTGCGACCGGCCCAAAACTACGGGATACCGTGGCGAGCGAAAAGCAGCCTCCCACTCTGGTTTGTTAAGATACAAAACCAGTCGCGGTTGAAAAAGAATCGTCCGCTTAAACGGGTTAACTTGCCCCTCCAGCACCTTAGGCAACTTGGTGCCTGGCAGTTTCCCGCTCGCCGGAGTTAGGAGATGAATGTGCTCTACGTCGTCAAACTTCGCTTGATAAGTAAAATGGTAGGCAAACATTATCCCCGTAGGATCTACCCACTCGCCCAGAGCGCTACAGATATGCCCGTAGATAGTAGCCGGAGGAGGCATTTCAAAAGTAGGCTGGACGCCCTGCATAAAATGGGGGTAGCGGAAAGAGGTAGTAACTCCTTCCGCCACGATTTTTAGTACTTCCATCCCCGCGTTTCCTCCTATTCCATCCAAGTAACAGCATTTTCAGGGTCTTTAAGCAGGGCAATTAAGCTTTTAAAGGCCTCCCGGGGATGACTAATCTTTACCCGAGCACCTTCAGATGTGCCGGCAAACGCTTCGAGCTTAGCCCGTTCTTCATCCAGGTATCCCCGAACCCAGCCGACATATACGTCCGAAAGGATTTCGTTTTTGAATACAGTGAGCACCTCTTTTAAGGCCTCTACTTTGAGTTCGGGGAGCCCCTTACCGTTTGCACCCACTGTGTATCCGAAGACGTGATTGCCCCCTTTGGTAACCGCCATAATGACCAGCGGTGGGGCCACATCAGTATAGTGCAGCGTTTGCTTGGCACCGCCATCTAAAATAGCCATCCCCTCAAAGAGGGCAGCTACTCGTTGAATGCGCTGGTCAAGGGGCAACCGGTAGGCTTTTTCCTCTGAAAGGTGAATAAGGCCCGCCTTTTTGGCCTCTTCTATCCGTACACCATCCAGGTTCCGGAAACCGGTTTTCTGCCGGTACCAGAAGGTGCCGCTCGCTTTTAAGTCGAGGGAAAACAAGCCTTTCAACGTGGCACGGTAGAATTGATGCTCGTGAGGCACTGGATCACCTTCGTGACGCGACATGACTCCGAAATCGCTCGTGGGAACAACGGGAGCGATAGAAACAAGCGTACTTACCCTGAAGGGTGCTACTCTGGTTACAGTATCTACTGTCTCTGTTTCGCCGGTTCGCGTCTCGTCTGCCTCACGTTTGGCTTTCGCCGATTCGCGTTTCGACGGCGCACGCATGTAGCCGAAAAGGTCATCATCCCACCACTTAATAGGATTCGCGTCAGTATAGGCAATCTTTTCCTCGCGATATATAGGAGCAGCCACCCAGCCAATATTGGCCTGCTCAAGGGTTGTTCTCAACCAGTACCGAAAAGCCTGAGCAGAAACGTAGGGATAGATACCATCTTTTGCGCGGATTACTTTGACGCCAACACTGTTATCATAGCGTTCGCCGGGGATGTTCCCTAAATTGTTAAGAGCCGATGCTGGAGCATCGACCAAGAAAAGACCAGTAACAAACGCCACCTAAGATCCCTCCTTATTTGATTCGATATCTTCGGTGGTTTCCGGTAAGACGTCAATGTTCTTCCCCAACCAACCAAGGTGGTAAAGCTGCTCAATCATCCGGATAAGGACTAAATCCCGTGCCAAGCGCCAGTCTGGTCGTGCCACATCACTCCCCTCTTCAAAAACCTCGATGTAAGGATCAAGTGTGATCAGTGGCGGGTTGCCGCGCTTCACATGTGCAAAGTTAGCCTTGATCAGCGCATTACGGAAAAGTTCGTAATTCCGCTCGCTGAAAAAAGTAGCAAAAAAGCGCCGGTCGTTCTCGCCGCTGACGTAGGCGGCCAAACGATCTCCGAGATCCCGAATCTGCCGGATGCGTTCTTTATCCACATTCATCACCTTCCATAGTAAAAGGTCGGTTAGCTTCCAGGAAACCAGGCTGGCCTCATCCCGGAGCGAGTAGAAATTTCTAGGATCATCTTCCCGCCGGGTGCGAACAGGAATCCGCAAGAAGTAGCGGCGGATAAACGTGGGAGCGTTATCGGGTAGGGCAAATAGATCTTCATAGAGAAAATTCAACCTCGGACGATCATCGCCTGCTCCCTCTCTTTTTCCCTTACTTTTTTGGGGCAATGCTAAGCGCCAGGCCCGTTCCGCAACTGCTTGCCACTCAACGCGGTAAGCCGAGCTCACCAAGGCGGAGAGAAACCCGGTAATCTCCAGCGGCAGGTAATATATTTCCAGCGGTGGATTCCGCTCATCCAACGGGTTAGACTGACCGCTATTAGTCAGATGATAAGCCGTTACCGATGCCGGCCGTTGTTCTACCTTTTCGTCCTGGCGCCGCTGCTCAATCTTGAGCAGAGTCTCGATGAGCAAAGTTTTGGCTGAAGACTTCGCTTCGGGCATTTTCTTGCTTCCCGCCTCTCGCGCCAAGATTAAGGCCTGGCGGTTATACTCTAAGAACGAAGCCGCAAACTCAAAAGTCAACTCAGGATTATCAGAATGAACGGCCAAAAGTTTGCCGCCGCACTTGGCGCAGCCGAGGGGAAAAGCTTGTAAGCATAGAATCGCTTTACCAGAAACCGGAAGCCCTATGTCTCCCCAGGGGTAAAAATTAATCACTCCTTCGCCAGTGAGAAGAGGAATATGTTGCCGGAAGGCACGTCCAGGCGGTAGCTTATCCGAAAAAGCAGTAGCTGTTGCCGGTTCACCCGTAAAGACGCAGCGGCTGTGGGTTGACTCTTCGTTGTAGCAGTGCAAGAGTCTTCGGGCATACTCCCGGCGCTTTTCTGGCTGATTGCTAAAGGCTGGCTGGTTAAACCAGGCGTTGGTTGTGAAAGCTACACCAAGAAACGACCGCAACGGCTCCTGGACGAACTCCCGTTCGATAAATGCAGCTATTTTCTCCAAGTCCCCAGGGGTAAGTTCCCCTGGATCACTCTTACCCGCGAAAGCTGTTACGGTGGCTACACCGACGTCAAATAACGGGTGGCCAGTATACTGAAGCAATAATTTCACCTCCTTGCTTTCTTTTCTACGAGTCAAATTCTTTGAGTCAAACTTCAACGCCCAAGAGCCAATTCCGGGCTCAGGCCCCTTGCCCTAAAGAATTGCTTAACGTGTTCAGGATTGACTGAGTCAAAGAGTTTCGGGTGTTTTTTCTTTCCAGAAATAGGGTTATATGGCTCTACCTTAACAGCCAAGATCATCTTGTAACGTGAACCCTGATAAAATGCTGGCGCTTT
>NZ_JBRAIN010000096.1:0-6254 GCF_052743955.1 Thermodesulfitimonas sp. | reverse complement strand
CGTAGCCGAAAGTCCGGTGGCAGCGGTAGAGCTGGCTTTCCAGATGGGGACACGGTCCTGATTTTCCCCTAAGGATCTTTCCGGTCGTCAATTCGCCGCCATTTTGCCCCTTGACTTTAGGGCATTTTTTAGGGATAATATAGGTGCTGTTGCGTCGGGATGTAGCTCAGCTTGGCAAGAGCGCACGGTTCGGGACCGTGAGGTCGCAGGTTCAAGTCCTGTCATCCCGACCATTTTTACCTGCTGGTTCGTAATGCTTTTCACAAATATTTTTTTATTTTCAGGAGGGGGAGAGCGTGAACCTGCTGATCATGGGACCGCCGGGTGCCGGCAAAGGAACACAGGCCGCAGAGATCATTAAAGAGTTAAAGATCCCGCACATCTCGACGGGGGACATGCTGCGCGAGGCCGTTAAGCAAGGAACCGAAATGGGGAAAAAGGCCAAGGAGTACATAGATAAAGGGCAGCTTGTTCCCGACGACGTGATCATCGGCGTGGTAAAAGAGCGACTCGGACAACCCGATTGTAAGGTAGGTTTTCTCCTCGATGGTTTTCCCCGTACACTGCCCCAGGCCGAAGCCCTCGACCAGACCCTCAAAGAAATGGGAATCAAGCTCGATGCTGTAATTAACATCCGCGTGCCGCGGGAAAAGATTGTTGACCGGATTACCGGACGGCGGGTTTGCCGTTCCTGTGGTGCTACCTACCATGTGGTGAACAAACCGCCTAAGGAAAGTGGCAAGTGCGATAGGTGCGGCGGGGAGCTTTACCAGCGGAGCGACGATACGGCCGAAACTGTGAACAAGCGCCTTGACGTTTACGAGGCCCAGACCCAACCGTTACTCGACTACTATGGTAAGCAAGGTATTGTTCTTGACATTAACGGTGATCAACCAATCAATAAGGTTCTAGAGGATATTTTGGCGGCGCTCAAGAAGAAATAGCGGTTAATGGTAATTATGAAATTATTGCGGTTGCGCGGGCCAAGCTTCGGGCGAAGTTTGGCTTTTTTCTTAGGAAGTTTAACTTGCGCTACGGAGTGAGTATAATGTTACGGTTTACGATTCCCGGAAGGGAGCCGCTCGAAATCGAGCACGTGGTGCTTGATTTTAACGGTACTTTTGCCTGTGACGGCAAGGTTCTGCCCGGGGTCGCGGAACGCCTCAACGCTCTTGCCGACCGGGTTGCGGTCCACATTTTCACCGCGGATACCTTCGGCACGGCACGGGAGGCGTGTGCGGGCCTCCAGGCCAAGGTGGTGGTTACCAGACAGCCAGTAGTTGGCCCAGAGAAGGAAAGATACGTGACGGAATTAGGCGCGGGCAGAACGGCCGCCATTGGCAACGGGACTAACGATGTACTCATGCTACGGCGGGCGGCACTCGCCATATTGGTCCTAGGTCCTGAAGGAGCAGCGGTGGAAGCGCTTTTAGCGGCAGATGTGGTGGTGAAAGAGATAAACGACGGACTGGACCTGCTTCTTAACCCGAAACGGCTGGCGGCCACTCTTAGGCGCTAATTTCCCCCTGATCAAAGGAGGATGAGGGGATTTTCTGCCGAATTTCCTTAATTTTCTGCCGAATTTCCTTAACTAATCATAACATGGGAGGGTTTTTATATGGAAAAGCGTTGTATCCTCTGCGGGCGTAAGTTCGAAGTCGAAACGATGGAAGAAGTGGTTCAAGAAGAGGAGGATTTTCTAGAACCTTCCCGGAAGGTACCTTCGGTCTGCCCGCTATGTCAAGCCAAAATAAAGCACGAGGCAGAGGAAGCGCAGAAAGTGCCAAAACCGATGTAGTTTAAGGGAGGTGGCTCCGTGCGGGCGGGCCGCTGGTTCCTCTATCTATTTCTGGGGCTGCTTCTAATTTCGTATCCCCTGCTCGGTGAGGTGGCGCATTTTTATACCGACTGGCTTTGGTTTAAGTCCCTCGGGTTTCGAGCGGTTTTCTGGAAAACTCTTCTCGCCAAGGCGGGCGTGCGGGTTGGTGCAGGGCTGGCAGTTTTTCTCTTTCTTTTCTTTAATCTATGGTTAACGCGCCGGCACTTTAGTAAGCCGCTGCGGGTTGTTGCTGGGGAAGAAGAGACCTTACAGTCAAGTCCTTGGTTTAATCTTTTAACCCGGCGCCTGCTGACGCTGCTCTTCCTGCTCGGCAGTGGTGTTGTAGCGTTACTCTTTAGCTCTCTGGCCGGGGCTAAATGGCTCGTATGGCAACAGTTCCTGCACCCGGTTGGTTTTGGCGTACAGGACCCGTTTTTCGGTAAAGACCTTGGTTTTTTTCTCTTTTCGCTTCCATTTTACGTTTCCCTTTATCGTTTTGCCTTCGGGGTCATTCTCTTTACAACTCTTGCGGTGCTCCTAATTTATCTGCTTGTGGATCCCCTTAAAGGTTACGGCTGGTGGCGTTCGCCGCGGGTGATCCGCCACTTGGCTTTCCTTGGCGCGGCTCTTTTTCTCGTCAAGGCCTGGGGTTATTACCTGCACCAGTTCCTCATCTATTATTCGGAACGGGGTACAGTTTTCGGACCCGGATATACCGATATCCACGCGAGCCTCTTGGCGATCCGCATCCTTTGCTTCGTAGCGCTCCTGATGGCCTTAGTAAGCCTCTATGGGGGGATACGCGCCTCTTTCCTCTATCCTGCCGGTGCGGCGGCAGTTTTGGTCACGGCTTCTTTCTGCCTTGGCGTTCTTTATCCGGCAGTAGTTCAGAAGCTTGTTGTTGAGCCAAACGAGCTTGAACGGGAGCGTCCCTATATCGAAAAAGCGATTGCCTTTACCAGGATGGCTTACGGGCTTGACGCCATCGAACGTCGGTCGTTTCCGGCAGGGAAACTCCTACGTCCAGAAGATGTAGCGGCAAACCGGGACGCTTTTGCGAATATCCGGCTTTGGGACTGGCAGCCACTCAAACAGACTTACAGCCAGCTTCAAGAGATGCGGCTTTATTATCAGTTCCACGATATCGATATCGATCGTTACTGGGTAAACGGGGAATACCGTCAGGTGATGGTGGCTGCCCGCGAGCTCAATCAGAAGCAGTTACCGGAGCAGGCTAAAACTTGGGTTAACCAGCACCTAAAGTACACGCACGGCTACGGGATCGCTATGAGTCCGGTTAACGAGGTAACCCCGGAGGGGTTGCCCGAGTTCTTCTTTAAAGATATCCCCCCGCAGACCACCACAGACCTTAAGATCACGCGGCCCGAGATTTACTTTGGCGAGGTTGAGGCGCCTTACATCATCGTCGGTACCCGCACGGGCGAGTTCGACTACCCGCGGGGTAACGCGAATGTATATACCCGGTACCGGGGTGCGGGTGGGGTACGCCTAGGTGGGCTGGGGCGTAGGTTGATCTTCGCCCTTTCCTTCCAAGATTACCGCTTACTTCTTTCCCGGGACGTCACCCGTGACTCCCGGGTTCTCTACTACCGGGATATAGGGCGGCGGGTGCGGAAAATTGCGCCTTTTCTCCGCTACGACCACGATCCTTACGTGGTCCTTGCCGGCGGCCGCCTCTTCTATCTCTGGGATGCTTATACGACTTCGCAATGGTTTCCTTACGCAGAGCCACACGGGGAGTTCAATTATATCCGAAACGCGGTTAAGGTGGTAGTTGATGCTTATACGGGCGAAGTTCACTTTTATATTAGTGATCCGGGAGACCCGCTCGTGAAAAGTTTTGCCCGCATTTTCCCCTCTCTCTTTGCGCTTCTGGAAGAAATGCCGCGGGAGCTTAAGAACCACCTCCGCTACCCGGAGGATCTCTTTCTGGTCCAGGCGGAGATGTACGCTCTCTACCATATGCAGGACCCCCAGGTTTTCTACAATAAGGAAGATAAGTGGGTGCTACCTACGGAACTCTTTGGCGCCGAAGAGGCGAGGATGGAACCCTACTATGTGATTACGCGCCTTCCTGGGGCGAAAAAACCTGAGTTTATGCTTATTATGCCTTTTACCCCTCAGAATAAGAAGAATATGATCGCTTGGCTTGCAGCCCGCTGTGACGGCGGAAACTACGGCCACCTTCTTGTTTACGAGTTTCCGAAACAGGAGCTGGTCTACGGGCCGATGCAGGTTGAGGCCCGGATCAACCAGGACGCCCAGATATCGCAGCAGCTTACCCTTTGGGACCAACGGGGTTCCCGGGTGATCCGGGGCAACCTCTTGATTATCCCGGTAAAGGACGCACTTATCTATGTAGAGCCGCTCTACCTACAAGCGGAACAATCCCGAATGCCGGAACTCCGGCGGGTTATCGTGGTTCACGGTGACCGGATCGTGATGGAAAGTACGCTTGCGGCGGCGCTCGAACGGCTTTTTGCAACCGGTTCTCCTCGATCCCCTGCCGGCACGGTGACGGTGGGCCGTTCAGTTGCGGAGTTAGTAAGCGAGGCTAACGCTCTTTACCGGCGGGCAGAGCAGGCTCTAAAGGCTGGCGACTGGGCGGGCTACGGGAAAAACTTGGCGGCACTAAAAGAGATTCTTACGGAGCTGGAGAAGAGAACCCGCGAGGCCGATAAAGTATACAAATAGTCTCTTTCGCGCGGAAGTACAATATTCAGGGGGGATCATCTTTGCCGCGAACAAAAGTCCAGATCAGACGGATTGGGGTCTTGACCGGCGGTGGTGACGCGCCGGGACTTAATGCCGTGATCCGGGCGGTAGTAAAGGTAGCCACGCGGGAGTACGGCCTTACGGTGATCGGTTTTGAAGATGGCTTCGGGGGATTGGTTGAAAACCGGGCACGGCGCCTCACCGAAAAAGATGTGGTAGGCATTTTACCCCGGGGGGGGACGATTCTCGGTACGACCAACCGGGACAACCCCTTCCACTATCCGGTTAAGGAGAATGGCGGGGTCGTTTATAAGGATGTGTCAAACCGGGTAGTAGAAAACCTCGCCGGGCACGGCATCCAGGGGATGGTAATTATTGGTGGTGACGGAAGCATGAAAATCGCCGAGGAGTTATGGAAGCGCTACAACCTCCCGGTTATCGGGGTGCCCAAAACGATTGATAACGACCTGTTAGCTACGGACCAGACCTTCGGTTTTGATACTGCGGTGACTACGGCTACGGAGGCTCTCGATAAGCTGCACACCACGGCGGAATCACACCACCGCGTGATGGTTCTGGAGGTTATGGGGCGGTACGCGGGCTGGATTGCGCTCCATGCGGGCGTTGCTGGGGGCGCCGATATCATTCTGATACCAGAGATTCCCTTCACCTTTGAAAAGGTTTGTGAAAAGGTACGCGAGCGGCGCCGGGCAGGAAAAAAATTCTCCATAGTGGTGGTTGCGGAGGGGGCTAAGCCGGTCGGCGGGGAGCTGGTCGTGAAGAAAGTGGTTGAAGGGAGCTTCGAGCCCCTGCGGCTGGGTGGTATCGGCAATGTGGTGGGCGAGAAAATAGAAGAAATGACCGGGATTGAGACCAGGGTAACCGTGCTAGGGCATCTCCAGCGTGGCGGTAGCCCGACCTCGTTCGACCGGATTCTGGCTACGCGCTTCGGTGCGGCAGCGGTAAATTTTCTCATGGAGGGGCGGTGCGGCGAAATGGTCTGCTTGCGGACGCCCGATATCGGTTCGGTACCGCTTGCTGAGGCAACGGGAGCCATGAAGCGGGTGGCCCTCGGTAACGACCTCGTGCGGGCTGCCCGGCAGATGGGGATCAGCTTTGGGGACTGAAATAATTATTTTCGGAGAAAGAGAAGGAATTTGCAAGCGTATACCGAAAGTAACACTAAAAAGTTCAAGGTAGGGGTACCTTACATGGGCAGCGATGTTCAGCGGCTTCTGGTACTTGGTGTCGGTAATGTTCTTTTGCAAGATGAAGGTGTTGGCATCCATGCGGTAAATGAGTTGAAACAGTATGGTTACCCGCCGGAGGTGGAGATCGTTGACGGCGGGACGGCTGGTTTTGGTTTACTTTATTTTATCGAGGAGGCTAGTCGCCTGATTGTGATCGACGCCGTGAATGGTGGTGCGGCGCCAGGAACACTCTTCCGATTTACGCCAGAGGATCTGGAAGAGTGTACACCGATTTCCGGTAATTCCCTTCATGAGGTCGGCCTGATGGAGGTACTCTACCTTGCGAAGGCGATGGGTGTGCTGCCGCCCACTGTTATTTATGGCGTCCAACCGGCAGAGATCGACTGGGGTACAGCGCTGAGCCCGCAGGTGGCAGCACAGCTGCCGCGGCTGCTTGACGAGGTCTCTGAAAAACCAGCTTAAAAAATAACCTATCATTTCTGAAGGGA
>NZ_JBRAIN010000095.1:0-6424 GCF_052743955.1 Thermodesulfitimonas sp. | reverse complement strand
AACGGGGTGATCTTATCTGCCAGAGGGAATTTACACCAGAATTCGGACTTGACCTAAACTTTACTACAATAACTGGCGGGAGGGGAAATACCTGGTTATAATGGGCTTCATAATGAGGCACTTATATTTTAGAAACCCGGAAGAAGAGGAGCATGACCGCTCTCTCCGCAAGGAGGCGGTGGCGAGGTTTAAGGAGAAGCTCGCGCGGAGAGAGGTCAAGCAACTCATTGGCAACAGCGCGTACCGCCGGTATCTGAAGATAAACGGGATCCAGGTGGGTATAGATGAGCACGTACTTCCTTCAGGAGGAAGCCAGGTACGACGGGAAGTACGTTTTGCGGACCAATACCACCCTTAGGGATGCCGCGGTTGCTATAGGCTATAAGAGCTTCTGGCAGGTAGAGCATACTTTTTGGGGGCTTAATCAGGGTCGGACTTGGACCGGGCTACCACTACACGTTACCCCGCTGCCACGTTCCTCCGCCAACCCTGAAGAGGGGTGTTATAGTACATGATACCTTCGTGTCTTGAACCGTAGTATTTTCAAGGGTTTCGTGACTTTGGGTTTCAAACTTGAATCAATAAACCCAAGAAGCCCGCGGGAAAACCCGGTAAAGGACGCGCTGCCGGACAAAAAAGAGGGCCGTCCGGTTCTTTCCGAACGGCCCGCAACGGTACACTGCTCAGCCGGATGGCAAGGCTATTACCGCAGGAGGAGCACCAACAGCACGAGGAGCACGATGCCGAGGCCCAGGCTATAACCAATCAGTTTCTTTTCCGGCGGCGTGAGGTCGTACCATTCCTCCCGTTCTTCCGTAAGACCAGCGTTAACCATCCACTTCAGCCTCCTTTCCCTGCGGCGTTCAGCCGGCATCTGCGGCGGCATCACGCCGTGGAAGAAGATCCAGGAGATGAAGAGCCCCACCCAGATGATGAAGCCGAAGAGGCAGAGTACATAAACCGCAGCCAGGCGGCCCATTCCTTCCTCCCAAAGCTTCCGGAAGTTAGACATCAGTCCGATGGTGAAGAAGGTCAGGGTAAAGAAGATGCCGCGCAAGCTGTCAGACTCGCCCATTGCCGCCTTCGCCGTTTTCATGAATTCCTGGTCCTGCAGGTGGCCAAGCCCCACTAACAGCATGACGAGAAAGGTGAGGAAGTAGCCGATGACGAACTTCGGGAAGCGGTTCCAGATCTCGCCGGCGCCGACCCGCTCGCCCGGCTTGCGCTCGATCCAGTAGCACCAGATCACGGCCAGAACGAAAGCCCATACGCCGGTAAAGATGTCAATGAAGATCTTGGTGGTAACGGCGGCCATGGTGATAAAGTCCTTGTCCCAGTTGACGTGGAGGGCGCTGGCCGCCTTGGCCTGGATCAGCGCCGCCGTAATCGCGCCGCTCGCCACCGCCGCGCCGTCGGTCTTCACCGCGAGGCCCATCCAGGCCCCGGTCACCATCGGTTCGGTGTAGAGGAACGTTTGCGCCAAAAACGGCAGGATGATAAGCTTAACCACGGCAAAGATAACGACCAGCGAAGAAACAATAATGGGGACCACCGATCGCGAGCGGATGGCCGCACCGGTAGCAATCGCGGCCGAAACACCGCAAATCGAAATACCGGAAGCCAGCGGCGCTGCCCATTCCGGCGTGAACTTAAAGTAGCGCCGCGCGACGAAATAGACCACCGGCCAGTAGAGAAGGTAAGCCTCAACGATAGCGCAAAGCCCCCGGGCCAGCACCTGTCCCGCCAAACCGAGAGCGTCGCAGGCCTTAATCCCGATCGTCGCGCCTAAGATTACGATCGCCGTCTTCACAAACCATTCCGGTCGCGTCGCTTCCTCGAGAAACTGGGCAAAGCCGCGGCAGAAATTACCGATAATGAGGCCGACAAGCAGCGCGATAATAAATCCGGCTTCGCCCGTCAGCCGCAACCCAAGCTTCGTCATCCCGATCTTCTGGGCCTCCGCCACCGTCGGTGCCGCTATCGGACCCCAGTGACCTATTAATCAAGCAACCGTAAGCAAGCCAGAAAATGATACTGAACCCGACGATGAACCGACCCACGTTAAAACGCATGGCCGCAGCACCGATTGTTGTAAGGACGAGGAGAAAGATGTGAGTGAAGATAAGCGACGTGAAACCAGAGAATCCTGTTTCGGCGAGATGTTTCGAGACTGGACTTAAGGCCTTGGAGAAGTCGATCCAGAGGTTCGTTTTGACTACCCATCCCAGGAGGTCGGTACCGGTGGTTTACCGAGGGCCAGAATAAAAATCAGGAGTCCTAACCATACCGCCCACCAGTCCTCGCTCCTGAGCAGTGACGACCCGCTTTTCTCCTGGGGCATAATCTCCCCCCTTAAAGCAGGCATCCTAAGATCCGCTTACCAGGAGCACATCCTGCGCCAAAGGCCTTCTACCCTGCTTACCCATCTATCCCCTCCTTTCCCGTAACCTCTTACCGGCAAACAAACTATCCGCACCGCAAATTATACGGAACAAACCCTTTTATTCGCATTATAACAAGTTTGCCAGCAAAAGTAAAGCCACGATTCTCTAGCGCTCGACAGATTTCTTATTCTGCCCCCGCTTTTCCTCCTTTTCAAAAGAAAAGCTACGAACGAAGAAACTGCTTTATGCCTCCGCGCCCTCTTCTTTCTGCCCGCTACAGCGCCACCAGAGGCGCGGCAGCAAACCGAAAAGGAGCGCCAGGGCGACACTTAAAAGCGCGACCCGCCCCGTCCCAAGGAGCACCCACAGAAGCATGTAACCCGAACAAAGCAAAATCGAGAGGAGCATTAAAGGGAAGCCCACCCGGAAAAACTCCCAGAAGGTAAGTATAAGTCCTCTTTTCTCCGCCATTCCTGCCACCACCACGTTAGCGGAAGCGCCGATAATGGTCCCGTTCCCGCCAAGGCAGGCGCCGAGAGCCAAACACCACCAAAGAAAGCTAAGCTCAAAAGAAGGCAGGTGGCCCAGCCGCCCCATATTTTTAAGCAGCGGAATCATCGTCGCCACAAAAGGAATGTTGTCCACAAAGGCCGAAGTCAAGGCGGAAAACCACATGATAAAGATACCGGTAGGGATAAGCGCGCCTCCGGTCACCCCTAAAGCAAACTTCGCCAGCGCCTCGATGGCACCCACCTCTACCAGCGCTCCCACCACTACAAAGAGGCCCACGAAAAAGAAGATCACCGGCCATTCGATAGCGTGAAAGGCGTGCTCCGGTTCCGACCGGGTGATAAGCAACAAGAGCGCCGCGCCGCTTAAAGCTACTACGCTCGATTCCAGGTGCAGGTACTGGTGCAGAAAGAAACCCAAAATGACGGTACCCAGCACGAAGAGACATTGCCGCAAGAGCACCGGGTCTTTAAGTTCTGCCCGCTCGTCGAGCTCGAAGATGCGCTGGCGCACGGCGGGCGCGACCCGCAGTTGCCGCCGGTACAGAAGCTGCAAAATGAAGATGGTGACCAGATAGACCGGGAGCACTACCGGAGTCAGGTTGATAATGAAGTCCATAAACCCTAATCCCGCAGCGCTCCCGATCATGATATTAGGCGGGTCACCGATCAGGGTGGCCGTGCCCCCGATATTGGAGGCTAAAATCTCGGCCAGGAGAAAGGGGAGCGGGCTCAGCGCGAGCCTTTTGGCAACAGTAAGGGTAACGGGGACGACCAGGAGCACCGTGGTCACGTTATCGAGGAAAGCGGAAAGGAACGCCGTTACCGCGGACAGCGCAGCGAGAATGGCCAGCGGTTCCCCCTTGGTTGCCTTAACCGCCTTCACCGCTAAAAACCGGAAAACTCCCGTCTCCTGCGTAACTCCGACGATGATCATCATTCCCACCAGCAGGCCGATAGTGTTCCAATCGATGGCGTGCACCGCCCCGTCGGGGGGCATGATACCGGTCAATACCAGAAGGACGGCCCCCACAAAAGCGGCTACCGTCCGGTGGACCCGGCCGGAGACAATCGCGGCGTAAGTAAACAAAAAAACGGCCCCTGCGAAAAAGGCCTGAAGGTCGGGAGTCATTTACAATCAGCACCCCCCGCTGATTTCGAAATAAAACAGGCCATACAGAGTTTTTCGCCACCAGGCCTTCTTTTCCTTCTCCGAAAACGACCAGTTATTACCAACACCGGCGGCCGTCTGCGCCTGCTTTTAGCCCTACGTCAGGGCAAGCCTTCTTCTCCTTTCTCAACAGCTAAAATCGGTTTCCCGCCGCCAATTTGCCCTTATTTTCCTCCGCTTAAGACCGCCGTTATACCTAAAAAGAAAAGGGGGTGACCGAAACCACCCCCGTAGCAAGCCGACCTATATAGCCTCCCAAGCCTAGTGCCCAGCTTTTACCACGCCACTGGCAGCCAAAACAAGGACCACAACCTCAACCAAGGCGATCAGGAAGTACCAGGTATCTTTTTTCTTTAGGTAAGCCGGCACCAGCGAAAAGAAGAAGCCTATAATCGTTAAACCCGAAAGGAACGCAATACCAAGATGATTGAAGCAATCGCCTTTGCCGAGATAGCTTACCCAGCCCCAGCCGGTCGGCGACTTGGTTACTTCCACATACTTGTGGGCCTTCAACCCCCACAACTTCGGAAGCTCCTCTACCGGAACGTACGGTGGCAGAATACCGCTAACGTAGATAATAAAGCCAATAACCAGAAGGGCTATCCCGATGAGCACCCCCCCGAGCAGGATATTCGCATAAACCACCTGCTCGGGCGGAGCCTCTGTCTGGGCTACTTGCGTCTCCTTAGCCACCATCTTCGCACCTCCTATTTCCAGATACCCAGACCCTGCAGTAGGGGCCAAATGCCGGAGAAGAATAACATAATGATGACGATATAGCGCACCGCCTTAGGCTTTGCCACCGCCAGCAGCCGCACACCAACGAAAGAACCAAGCATGATGCCCAAAACCGACGGCACCGTAATCATGGGCAGGCAGGCGCCGTGGTTAAGATAGACCCAGGCGGCAGAGGCATCCGTAATGGAAAGGAGGAACTTACTGGTCGCTACGGAGATCTTCAAGGGCGCCCCCATCAGCAGGTTCAGCACCGGGACGTTCGCGCAGCCGGCGCCCAAACCAAACATCCCCGCCATCACCCCGATAACGATGAAAAGTAAGAATCCGAGCACAGAGCGATGAACCGTCCATTCCACCGTCTTGCCGGTGGAGGCCTCGTAATAGATGCCGTTGATCCTCAGGGCGGCCGCCAGCGCATCGGCCCCCGGCACCTCCGGAAACTCGGCACTCTTAGAGACGATAAAGAGTACCGAGATACAGATAATCGTGGCGCCTAAAAGAATCTGGGTAACGTTCTTGGGCAGCGCCAAACCGATAAGCGCCCCGAAGATGCTCGCCGTGGAGGCGATCAGGGCTACCGGAAGCGCCAGCCGCAAGCTAGCTAAGTTCCGTTTCAGCAAGCCGGGACCCGCAGCCAGACTGCCGGAAAGCGCGACGATTAGCCCCGCACCCCGCACGAAATCAAGGTTAAACGGAAAAAAAACCGCCGACGATCGGGGTAAAGAGAACCCCCCCGCCGATACCTGCGAGAACCGCAAGGACGCCGAGAATAAAAGTAGTGATGAAGAGGAGCAACGGCCAAACCCACCACGGAGTGTGAGGCGCTGCCGTAGCGTTGACCGCAGCACTTACCGCCTCCGGAGGGGCAGCCGAAGCGATTAAAGGAACCACTCCAGCAACCGTAAGCATTTTTCTAAATCCCCCTATCGTGGCAATATGGATATCACAGCACTAAGCAGCAAAATCCGCGGTTACTTCACGACCAATACCGGGCACTGCGCGAGCTGCAAGATCTTATGGCAGACACCACCCAGAACCAGCTCCCGGATAGGACCCGTACCGCGGCTCCCCATCACGATTAAATCCGGCTGCCACTGCGCGGCGTACTCTAAGATCTCCAGTATGGTTTCCCCAACTAAAATCACGCTCTCTACCGGTACACCCTTCTCCGCAAGGAGGTCTTCGGCCCGTTTCAACTCTTCGGCTGCCCGGTCCTTGGCCTTCGCCACGAGTTCCTCCTGTTTCTCCTTAGGCAGGGTTAGAAACCCCCACGCACCGGTTTCCCAAAGTTCGACCACCTGAAGGATCCGCACCTGAAGATCCGCGGTCTTTTACGCCAGCTTGCCGGTAAAGGCTACCGCCCGCATGGCGTTATCCGAACCATTGAAAAGCACCAAAACCTTCACCCTTTCCACCTCCTTTCCCTTGTTAAAGTACTAAACTTCCTAATTCGTTACGCCAATTTTTTTCTCCTGCTGCGAAAGTGATTTTTTCACTAAAAAACGTAAAAAATTTGTAACCGGTAAAGTTAACAGAATGGCGCAACTTTTTCACTCATCCTCTTTATCGAGGTCTCTGAAAAACCAGCTTAAAAAATAACCCATCATTTCTGAAGGGATACC